>NZ_JBHIME010000027.1:0-1014 GCF_042193875.1 Bartonella sp. OC68QHHN
AAAGGGTATTGTATAGCATAACCACACCCGACAAAGCTATTATATGCGTGTAGCATACAATGAGTCAAAGCTTTTAAATTGCGGAAGACTAGTTATCTCGGCAACTAATCCGCTAGTTGTTTTAAGGTGTTTTTGAGGCACCTGATTCGATTATTCATATTGTCGTCACAATGTCAAGCTGCTTTCGAGATTTTTTACATTTTTGCTAATTTGACTTATCTGTCTTCCTCATCCATATGGATAACGCCTTCGCCTTCGTCGCATGCGTTTGGTGGGGCGTTTGGATCAAGGGTGTCATCCTTGTCTGGTGTTGTGTTTGCAACGTTTCCAGCCGCATCTTCTTGCAATGTATCAAAAAGTTCGCATTCTATTTTTGTGGTGTAACCACCCGTTTTATCAAGCTTGTGCTTAACACTTTTGATACGCCATTCTGCTGGAATATAGGGGCGGAAAGGGGGCTCTTGAACAAGCTTTGCTTCTGCTTGCACAAAGGGATCACCACCGATATCACATGAGAAAGAAGACTTACCGCGTGATGATTTATTGCGATAAGCAGCAATGGCTGCAACAGCCTCTGATTGGTTGTGGTAGGTGTATTTGAGTTCATGAAAAGGCGGGTTACCAACTTTGACTTCTTTTTTTTCACCACTGCGGATATCATGATAGGTTGCAAGAACACCGCCTTTTTTCTCTTTGTCTTCTTCTCCTTTCTCAGCTGTTGTTTCTGCTTTTTCCGATTCAGATGATGAGGGTGCTGCTCTATCACTGTCATCCATATGGATAAAGTTTTCATCATCATCTATCTCTTCTGGTTCTCGTGCATCAGCTGCGGCTTTTTGGTCGTCTCCCACATCTGTTTCTAAGCCATTGGCTGCACCTGCTTCATCCCGTGCGCTGTATTTAAAATCCCAAGAGGTGCAATGTTTCTCATGGATGACAACAATAGGGAGTGTTTCACCAGTAATGGCTTTGCCTTCACCCCGTTTGGCGAGCACAAGTTTACCATCAACGGGC
>NZ_JBHIME010000038.1:0-1046 GCF_042193875.1 Bartonella sp. OC68QHHN
GCTCATCAAGGGCTGTTTGAACCTTTGCAATCAAAGCCTCATCAGCTACCCCTGAAGGGGCGTCACTAAAAAGCGCAACATGAATAAGCGGGCTTTTACCCACACGATAAACAAAAGCATCTTTGACATGGAGATCGCTTGAGAGCGCAAAATATTGATAACGTGGCACTGTGCCCCCTGTGGAATGTCCTTGTCTATTCAAACGAATACGGCGGCGCAAACGCTCATCATCTTCATCCAAAAGGCGCGTGACCCCATGAAAATCCCCCAAATGATCTAAACTTGTTCCACGGGCAAATGTGAGTAAATTATCTCGCGCCACTTCATTAATTCGCTGGCGCAATAGCAACTCTTCATAAGCCACCGCTTGCAATTGAATGACAACCGGATCATAAGCCGTCTTTTCCACATTATAAGGAATATGATGCGCCGCAAAAAGCTCAGTCAAACGCGTGATCTTTTGCTCTAAAATTGCTTCAACAGAAAGCTCTTCAATAATTTGTGGGAGGGGTAAAGGTTCAAACTCTGTCATCACCAACCTCTAAATTGATGCTCATTGGCTCTTTGTGTGACCAATCCCCCAAAAGCCCATCGGGATAAAAAACACCCGTTAAAACAAAATGGAATGTGCCTTCACGCGTTGCTTTGGTCAGATCAATCCTCTGCAATGAGAACCCAGGCTCTCCATATTCTGGATCATCTAAAGCTTCAACAATTGCTTGATAAAGCTGCATCATCGTCGCAGGATCAGCATTGGCGTCTTGGAATGCTCCAACATCACATCCATAATGACGACGCAAAACCCGTGTCCCAATCCTTGTTGTCAGACATTTACGGAGTGATTGTTGGCAATGCGCAAAGCCATATAAGAGAGAGCCATCCTTTTCGCTGATCCCGCACCGCATGCTTTAAGCACCCTTTGTTGTCTTTGTGGTAGAAACAGTTGGGAGCGCAGAAACAACAGGGGCTGGTTTTTCAGCGATCTGACCAAGCAGCAAAGGGTATTTAGCCGCTTCCTCACTTAAACAAATTTCCTCACCCTTGCC
>NZ_JBHIME010000001.1:0-1054 GCF_042193875.1 Bartonella sp. OC68QHHN
AAGCGCATTAAGAGCAATGCGCAATGAAAGCACAAGATGTGGTAGTGATTGATCTTCTATGACAAGATACTGTAATGCGGCATGAAGGTTATATTGACGGTGTAAACATTGAGCTTCTTGAACAACATCTTTTACAGCTAAAAGATGTTCTGTTGCCTTCTGTACCCATTTTTCTCTTGCTCCGTCATCAGAAGTTGTAGGCATTTCATCATAAATTGCATTAGGCAATCCTTTTGCACAGAGGTAATTGTTTTTCACTTCAAGATATTTTTGCGCAGCATCATATTGGTCTTGATTGATTTCGCCTTGCAAATAAAGCCGCCCGATATAGGTGCCGGAAAGCGGATTTTTAGCCTCTTCTATGGTCAAACAGAAGCGTTTGGCACGCATTTCAAGTGCCAATTTATCCATGGGTTCATGCGGTGTTTTTGCTCGTGAGATGCGTCCGTTTGGTTCTCTGATACACCCTTTAATCCGAGGACGTCCGCGTTTTGTACGTTTTTTTCTTTTAGCCATATTTTTTCAATCAGAATGGGATAGCATCATTAAGAGATGTGCTATGATCAGCAGCACCTGAAGCGATAGCATAATTTTGGGTAGTAATGGATGAAGGGGTAGGGGATGTTGATTGATCTTTCTTTGCATCAAGCAAATACAACTCGCCTTTGAATTGTGGTACAACAATCTCTGTTATATAACGGTCATGACCATTTTTATCTTGCCATTTGCGTGTTTGTAATTTGCCTTCTACGTAGACCTTTGAACCTTTGTTGAGATATTGAAGTGCAATTTTTGCTAAATGTGGATTAAAAACAACAATGGAATGCCATTCTGTTTTCTCTACTTTTTGATTGGTTTTTTTATCTTTATAGCTTTCAGAAGTCGCTATACTAAAATTGACTATTTCTGCTCCAGAATTCATTGTTTTGCTTTCGGGATCAGCACCAAGGCGCCCGATTAACGTCACTTTATTTAGCATATTTGTAGCCCCATTAGATTTGCAATTTATACATAAAAATCTTAGCATAATTTGCTTGTTTTTTCAATTATTTCA
>NZ_JBHIME010000036.1:0-1054 GCF_042193875.1 Bartonella sp. OC68QHHN
AACATTGGTCGGTCGGGACCACTGGATGAAAGCCAAGTTCTAAAAATTATTGACGAGGCAGATGATGCAATCCAAATCTTTTGCATCAATCCTTGTGAAAAAAGTTGCGAAGATATTTCTGAAGAGGTCGCAGAAGCATATGTAAAAGAAAATATCGAACACCTCGATGAGAATAGTGAGGTTCATTATTTTATATGCGAAAGTGCTGTTTACAATAAACTTTTAGGCGAGATCGCAAACGAAAAATATAATGATGAGATTTACGGTACTTACGAACAGCAACACCGTTTGCGCCCATGTGATGTGCTTTAAAAATTCTTAAGGGCGCATTCAAAAGCGCCCCCTTTCATTCATCAATCCCATCAACATGAGGTTCGTAATGGAAAAGCTTCTTGCTACTCAATACAATATTATTCAGCATCAAAAGGTTCAAACTATTAGCGCTCGTGATTTATATACCTTTTTAGAGGTAAAAACAGAGTTTAGAAAGTGGATAACAAACTGTATTAAAGAACTTAGCTTTAGAGAAGATGTCGACTTTGTACTTTCTACTAAAAAATTATCAAACTCCTCACGTGGGAATCTTTTTAAAGATTATGCTCTCACTTTAGACACAGCAAAACACATTGCCATTTGTGAACCTGGTCTCAAAGGTAAACAAGTGCGTGAATATTTTCTGAAATGCGAAAAAAAAGCAAATTCAAAAATCGATTATTCAAATCCTGAAACATTAGAAGATTTCTTAAGACATCTAAGACAGCAAATTAAGCACAATGACAATGTTGTCACAACGAATGGAGTGAAGCATGCGTAATTTTATTACAACATCTGAAAGCAATTTTCAAAACACAACAATTCCAACCATGTCTAGTCGTGAAATTGCAGAATTGTGTAGTAAACAACATAAACACGTTATGCGTGATATTAAGCAAATGCTTGAAGAGTTGCACTCTAAAAGTACTGAGCCCAAATTTGGGCTGAGTGAATTTGTAGGTTTTTACAAAGATTCAACTGGTCGCACTCTCCCTTGTTACAACCTTCCTAAACGTGAATG
>NZ_JBHIME010000020.1:0-1093 GCF_042193875.1 Bartonella sp. OC68QHHN
CACAGACAGAGCCAGAAACCTGAGCATGCCCATAAACCCTTGCATAATTATAAACCCAAGCATTATAAGAAATATGCGCATTATCATAAGCATGGGCTTCTGTATAAATACGAGCGCTCCCACTCACATGGGCGTTGCCATAAACATAGCCAGATATACGTGCATTACTATAGACACAAGCATTGTCATAAACTTTAGCATATTGAGAGATAAAAGCCTTGCCATAGACCTCAGCATTGCCATAGACATGACCACAGACCTGGGAAAAATGGCGTATTTTTGCATCATCATACACTCTTGCATGACCGTAGACACAAGCCTCATCATACACCCAGCAATTGCCATCATGGGATAGGTTAACTTCCTTTTCGATATAGCCCCCAAGATCTCCCGCCTTTATATCATCAAAATCTTTTAAAGCTTTAATGCGATAAAGGTTTGTAATTTTCTTAGTAATCCTATCTTTGATTTGTTTGATTTCACTGGTTAATTCATATTTTTTGCACATAGAAGACCCTCACAATCTAATGTGATAAACATTTGCTAAAATTTGGAATGGAAAAATTTGGTTGGAAAGCAGGCGCCCCCGCCGCGCTCGCGTCTTATTTACGCAGCGTCTTTTATGGTGTGATCACAAATTTTGATATGACCATTCAATTTTTTGGTATCTATATATGAATTGCCAAAAACACTCACTTTATCGCAAATGTATGTATAGCCTGTAATTTTTGCATTTTCATAAATACAAGCATTATCACAAACCACAGAAAAAAACCAAACTTGAGCATTGTCATAAATTCTTGCATTGCCATAAGCTTGCGCATAGCCAGTCAATAAAGCGTTATCATAGATTTTAGCATGACCTTTTATAACAGCCCTGTCAGATACCTCAGCATGATTCAAAACGCAGGCATGATCGTAAACATAAGTTCTTCCAAAAACCAAGGCATGATCAGCAACCCTTGCATTGTCATAAATTTTTGCATTATCAAAAACATAAGCATTATTATAGACACAAGCATCATCATAAACCCAGCAATTACCCTCATGAGAAAGGTTGCTTTCATTTTCAATAAAACCACCTAGATCGCCA
>NZ_JBHIME010000053.1:0-1106 GCF_042193875.1 Bartonella sp. OC68QHHN
ATATTTAGGTAAAAAAATAAAAAAAATACAAGATCATGATTTTTTTGTTGACATAGTGTAAAAAATCGTATTTAATGACGGCACTGCACTAGTCGTATTGTGTCTAAAATTCAAAAATATTCCCAAAAATTCAGTAAAATATGAACTTGAAACGTGGCGAGAAAGCCCTGTTTTCTCGGTAATTCTGACTAATCTATTTTTCAAATAATAAAAATCAATATTTGACTAATGATGTCATTAATTATGACTCAAAAGGAGCAATGATGAAAGCTGTCATCACTAAGCTAATGTGTGTTGTTGGAGACAATAAAAGCACTGTTCGCTTTGAACCTTCAACACAAAATAATCCATTTGTTGAAGTTTCTAATCAAGTCTACGCACGTCTCAAACGTGCCAATGCTGCTAAACCTTTTGTTGATGTTAAAACAACAGCAAAAACAGACAAGGCAGTTGAACAAATTAAGCCGATAGAACAAGAAGCCGTACAAACATCAACTGAATCAGCAGCCAAGGAAATTCCACTCGAACAGCCAAAAGCATCTAAAGTTTCCAAGCCATCAACATCTACCCCCAAAAAGGCTTAGAAGTTGAAGTTAATCATCCACCAAAAATGGTATCTTCAACAGGCAAAAGATACCTTCACAAGCCTTCAAGCCCCTCGCCTTAATTGGGCTCTGCGTAATGCTCTAAACACTGCAGCAAAACAAGTTGAACGCTTTACTGAAAAGCAAGTTGCAGACATCTCATCAGCCCAAATAAAGCGTATAAGAAGAGGTGTTTATATTAAAGAAAAGGCGACAGCAAGGTTTCTTGAGACAGATATCATTGGTTCTGGAACACCGATACCTCTTAAATTTTTTCAAGCAAGAGAAACAAAACGCGGCGTAACTTACACACTATTTGGAAAGAAAGAAATCTTACCCCATGCTTTTATCAAAGGTGGGAGTTTTCCAAAGCGCGTTGAATTAAAAAAGCTGAATGGGAATGTGTTTCAAAGAGCCGATGGAGATCAATTCCCCATTGCAAAACAAAAAGGACCCTCAATTGCTGGGGTAATGTCCAAGCCAGAGATTGCAAGTACTATTGTAAAAAAAGCCAATGAAAGA
>NZ_JBHIME010000013.1:0-1118 GCF_042193875.1 Bartonella sp. OC68QHHN
AAAGGAATTGGTGTGCTGTCTCAAGAGCTTAAAAGACAAAACATGCATTAAGAGCAACAATCATGGAAAAGAAATACGAACTTATTGATGAAATCGATATGATTTATTTGCGTCAACTTTTTAATTTTTTAATTGACAATATACTATCAGTATATATATGCTCAAATAAGGTGCTTGAAAAACACCTTAGATGCATAGCGGATGAAATGCCGAAACAGTTTATTTTCCGCACATTAAAGGCTTTGACTCGTTGTATGTTACACGCATATAATGGCTTTGTCGGGTGTAGTTACGCTATACAATACTCTTTATGGGGAAAGCGTAACGACGGACTATGCACCGTGTTTTTCAGCACCCGGCATCCTTTATTGGATGTCAATGAAAAACATCTAACTGCATAGGAGTTCATTATGAACATTCTTATAAAAATTACAGAACAAACAATTGATCAGGAAACAGTTCAAACCGTTAATGCGCGCGAATTGCATACATTTTTAGAAGTAGGTCGCGACTTTACGACATGGATTAAAAACCGCATAAAAACATATAAATTTGTTCACACAAAAGACTATATTCTAACGTTCCCCAAAACGGGGGAGCGTCAAAATGTAAACATGACAGAGTACCATCTCACATTAGACATGGCGAAAGAGCTCTCAATGGTCGAACGCAATGAGAAAGGACGTCAAGCACGCCGTTACTTTATTGAATGTGAGAAGAAACTAAGAAGCCAAGCGGTTGATTATGATCATGATACACGCTTTGATTTACCAAGCTATTGGGAGGGAATGAACGCTGGTGAAAAAGTTTTGTATCTTTTGGGTCCAATTCATATGCGTCTTATTGATGCTTTCAGAGTGGATGAAGAGAACAGAAAATATAAAGCCCTCATTAAAGAAGCAAAACAGGTCTTAGAAAGATCTGTCGTAAAAGCTGCTTAGTTTAAAAAAAGATCTCATTTCCTCGTCTTTTCAGACGGGGAGGTGGTCAATATCACACAGTCTCTAGAAACAAGATTGTAACAACAAAAACAAAGATTTAAACACCAGCGTGATTCACGCCACGGGGGAATTGCGCTCAAATAGGAGGAGATCAAGATGAGTGAACAAAACACTACC
>NZ_JBHIME010000072.1:0-1120 GCF_042193875.1 Bartonella sp. OC68QHHN
AACATTGGTCGGTCGGGACCACTGGATGAAAGCCAAGTTCTAAAAATTATTGACGAGGCAGATGATGCAATCCAAATCTTTCGCATCAATCCTTCTGAGAATAATTGTGAAGATATCTCTGAAGAAATTGCAGAAGTATATGTAAAAGAAAATATCGAACATCTCCATGAGGAGAGTAAAGTTCATGACTTTGTACGCGAGAGTGTTGCTTACCATGACCTTTTATCTGATTTAGCAAACGAAAAATATAATGATGAGATTTACGGTACTTACGAACAGCAACACCGTTTGCGTCCTTGTGATGTGCTTTAAAAAATCTAAAGGGCGCATTTAAAAGCGCCCCCTTTAATCCATCAATAATTAATTAGAGTAAATTCATGAACACACATGAAACTAATAAAGATAGCACAGGGTATCTCTTCCCTGAAAACGAGGTAGAAGACAAAATCAGTTATGTCCAAATGGTTAATGCCCATGTAATGCATAGGCACTTACATTTGAAACAAGATTTTTCCACTTGGTTTAATGATTGTGTTGAAAAGCTTGATCTAAAAGAAGGCGTGGATTTTGTTTTTACAAAACAAGAATGGAACAGACAGAAGATTTGTCCAAAATCTGAAATAGAAACAGATAAAACCGATAATCATTACTTCAAAATTCACGCAGCAAAGAAAATCGCTAAAGCAGAGCGCCATAGAAACTATGGCAGAATATTATACCAAAACTTGTGTTTTCATTAATTAAGGAGGTGATGATGCGAAACTTTATTACAATATCTGAAAACAATTTTCAAAACACAACTGTTCAAACGATGTCCAGTATTGAAATAGCTCAATTATGTGAAAAAAGACATGATAATGTTATGCGTGATATCAAGAAAATGCTTGAAGAACTTAACGTCCTCAAATTTGAGGGGGTTGATTTTATTGGCACTTACGTTGATACAAAAGGGGAAAGCCGCCCTTGTTACAACCTCCCCAAACGTGAATGCTTAATTCTCGTATCTGGTTACAGCACTGCCTTACGAGCAAAAATAATTGACCGTTGGCAAGAATTAGAAAAGCAAGCGGTAACACCACAAATCGACTATTCAAGTCCAAAGGCTATGATTGGCTTTTTG
>NZ_JBHIME010000073.1:0-1148 GCF_042193875.1 Bartonella sp. OC68QHHN
CCATTTTCATTTTTGGGTGTGGGATAAACCCGCATCTTGTGACTTCTGCGTCATAAATGAATTCATATTCTCTCAAGGCATCTTCTTCATGTTCAATGCCCCATTGCATAGCAGGTGTTGTGTAAGATTGGCTTATTTCCCCTGTTAAGCGTTCTGTCATGAGTTTCATTTTGTAATCTTCATATTTGCTTGTTGGCAATCCTTTTGCTGTCTTACTGAGTACGTTGTAAACGTTTGAAGCAGTGACTTTCCCTAAGCGTGCTTGAAACCATTCTGCTGTTCGTTGCTCCATCTCACACCGCCGTTCCCTGTTCGTGTGGCGTTGCTATATCGGCATCTTGTATAGGAGAATCTGTTTCTACCTTTTGCTTGTTTTGTTTATTTTTCAAAAGATGCAACACCGTTTGTGCTTGTCCTTCAGACATATCGTCAAGATTTTTGACGTTGACATAAGCAAGTATTTTTTCTTCTTCTGTTTGGGTTTGTACGACAAGTCTTCTGATTTCATTGATCTGTTGTGGAAAAGCCTTTTTAATAGGTGTGTTCCCATCCGTATCATCATCTTCACTCACGACATTAAGAAGCATACCTAACAGATATCTGCGTGCGTATGTGATTGCAGAACCAACCGATTGTATATTTGATTTGCATCCTTTAGTGTCATAAGGAAACTTTCCTTCTGTTGAGATTTTATTTCCAGACGGATGCGTCAAAGTCATTTCTATAATTATATTGTCTGAACTCTGTTCTTTGATACGAGAAAACAAAGCAAATCGGTGTTTTGCAAGAGGCTTCTTTACAGCATCAATGTACTGGTCAAGGGTTGCATATTGGCTGTTTGTATGGGTGTTTTTAGAGTTTTTTTGTATTTTTTGATATTCTATTTGCATATTCGAAAGATCACAGGCAAATCTTTCGTAGTTTTGTCGTTCTATTTCTTTTTCTCGTAAGGCAATGAGACGCTCTAAACGGTCCATATCGATGTCATTTTCTAAGGCTCTGTTTAAAATGCGTTCCATAGCAGTTTGTTTAACCGCTAAATGATGTGTTTCTTCAATTTCTGTTAAGGTAGTGTTTTGTTCACTCATCTTGATCTCCTCCTATTTGAGCGCAATTCCCCCGTGGCGTGAATCACGCTGGTGTTTAAA
>NZ_JBHIME010000030.1:0-1184 GCF_042193875.1 Bartonella sp. OC68QHHN
ATCAAGAGCCGTGCCTCTTGCCCCAAGCTTTTGGATTTTTTCTGTCTCATGGCTAAAAATAAGGACAGGCTCATCGAGGGGAAAAACTTGGTTGTCAGCATCAGGGGCTGTAACAACCGCCCCAATGGCGCTCTGATCAAATGTTGCTAAAGGACGGGAATCCTCACCAGCCTCTACAATGCGAATCCCATGATTAAATTCTGTTGCCATTTTGCTCTCCACATTAATGAAGAGACTATACCAACCATCACCATGCTCCATAAGTCTGACAGTGTCAGTCAAAAAGCCCTTTAAAGGGCTTTTAAAGAGCTATAAAAGGACTTAAAAACATATAAAGCCTTTAAAAACTTATACAAAAACCTTTAATTTTACGGCGCCATCTCCACCCCGTCCAGCACCACTTGCTGTTCCATCCTCGCCATCTCGATAACCGCCACCACCGCCACCGCCTTTGCCTAATTCAGCGCCGTTTCCTCCATTGCCACCATATTCACTTTTTCCGCCTTTACTTCCATTATTAGGTACACTACTACCACCACTACCACCTCCACCTGCACCGCCATAGGTATTATCCCCTCCATTACCGCCACGACCATTACCAAACCCACCGCCACCGCCGCCACCGCCATGCCAAGAATCTTCTTTCCCCGCATAACCATTACTCGTACCACTGTCAGTTCCATAACCACCTGAAACGCCACCACCACTATTCCCACCAATATAACCGTTATTCCCCTTACCACCTCGTGCTGTAAGAACAGACCCCACTAATGTATTGCCACCATTAGCACCATTTCCATATCCGCCTTTTCCTATCGTTATTACGTCATTATTCTGCAATTGGCGTTTTTGAATTTTTAGAGTAACACATTCACCGCCACCACCTCCTCCACGTTGACCACCGCTGCCGCCAGCTCCCCAAGCCGTAATTTCAATTTCCGTATCATCTGAGACACCGTCAGGCCAAGGAATATTGCCACTCTGCAGCATGGTAATTTCAACGTATTCTTCTTTACGTTTTTTGATTAAAGAATCTAATAAAGCATCTACTTGCTCTTTCGTATAAACAAGATCTCCATCGACTCTCAAAGGTCCTTTAAGCGAGCTTCCGCTTGTGCTTAGACTGCTAACGACTTTGTTGTTATGGATAAGGTTAAACGATGAGTTGCCTAACAGCTCTAAAC
>NZ_JBHIME010000043.1:0-1187 GCF_042193875.1 Bartonella sp. OC68QHHN
AAATCAATGGACCATGGAAAGCTTCCACTGTCACCCACTGCTATGAAAAACAAAGCGGTTATACCACAGAAATCACCTTTGAGGCGTGGGAGAAGGGAAAGGAAAGAAACAAAAAATAGAGGCTGGGCTGGTAGTCCAGCCAACGGGAGAAGTTTTGCGAACACACCCGTCCGATGTAACTCAACTCAATATCGCAGCCACTTCTTATCACTTAAAGCAATGAGAAGATGGCTAATATAGATGAAAGAGTGTTAAAAAATGATGGATACACTTTGTAAAGAAACATTAAAATCTGTTGATCCTATAGAACCAGCTGCCCCTTATGTTGGTGGCAAAATCAAGTTGGCAAAGACCATTATCAAAATCATTGAAGCCATTCCCCATCGCATTTATGCTGAACCTTTTGTTGGAATGGGGGGATATTCTTCAGGCGGCAATTGATTCCCTTATATGAAGTCATCAATGATCGTTCAGGCGATGTGGTGAATTTTTTTCGGGTGTTGCAACGTCATTATCACCCTTTTATGGATCTGTTGGAGTTTCAGATAAGCAGCCGTGAGGCGTTTCAGCGTTTCGCTTTACAAGATCCAAAGACGCTTACGGATTTAGAGCGGGCTTTGCGGTTTTTATATCTGCAGCGGTTGAGTTTTGGTGGGCAGGTAGCAAAGCGGACGTTTGGAGTTGATCCACACCGTGGTGCACGGTTTAATTCTTTCAAACTTGAAGCCTTATTAAAACTTATTTACCGGCGCTTATCAAATGTGACCATTGAACATTTAGATTGGTTTGATTTTATCAGGCGCTATGACCGGACGACCACTTTGTTTTATCTTGATCCGCCTTATTTTGGCGTTGAGGATTATTATGGAAAAGATTTGTTTAAGCGGGAGGATTATCAGAGGATGGCTATGCTGCTCGCACAATTAAAGGGGAAGTTTCTTCTGTCTCTCAATGATGTACCAGAAATTCGAAACACCTTTAGCCAATTTAAGATAAAAGAGGTAAATACATATTATACATGTGGTTCCAATAATCCGACTCCGGCTCAAGAGCTCATCATTTCAAATTGTGATTTTTAAGAGGAAGAAAAAAATATGCTTTAAAGGGGCTTTCAATGACCTTTAAATAAGGTCTTTGAAGACCCTTTGAGAGCACCTTTAAAACTCTTTGAAAAAAATAAATTGCTA
>NZ_JBHIME010000057.1:0-1190 GCF_042193875.1 Bartonella sp. OC68QHHN
ATGGCGAAGAGCAAGTTTGAACGAACAAAACCGCATGTTAATATTGGTACGATTGGTCACGTTGATCATGGGAAGACCTCGTTGACAGCAGCGATTACGAAATATTTTGGTGAATTTAAAGCCTATGACCAAATTGATGCTGCCCCAGAGGAACGCGCACGTGGAATTACTATTTCTACAGCACATGTTGAGTATGAAACGGAAAATCGTCACTATGCACACGTTGATTGTCCAGGACACGCTGATTATGTAAAGAACATGATCACAGGGGCAGCGCAGATGGATGGTGCTATTTTGGTTGTTTCAGCGGCCGATGGCCCAATGCCTCAGACACGTGAGCATATTTTGCTTGCGCGTCAGGTTGGTGTTCCGGCAATTGTTGTTTTTCTTAATAAAGTTGATCAGGTTGATGATGCAGAACTTTTGGAGCTTGTAGAGCTTGAGGTTCGAGAACTTTTATCCAAATATGATTTCCCAGGCGATGATATACCAATTGTTAAGGGTTCTGCGTTGGCAGCCCTTGAGGATAAGGATAAAAGTATTGGTGAAGATGCTGTCCGTCTTTTAATGAGTGAAGTTGATAATTATATTCCAACTCCTGAACGTCCTGTTGATCAACCATTTTTGATGCCGATAGAGGATGTATTTTCGATTTCGGGTCGTGGAACTGTTGTTACGGGTCGTGTTGAGCGTGGTATTATTAAGGTTGGAGAGGAAATCGAGATCATCGGTATTCGTCCAACGTCTAAGACGACGGTTACAGGCGTTGAAATGTTCCGTAAGCTTTTAGATCAAGGTCAAGCGGGTGATAATATAGGAGCTCTGCTTCGTGGTGTTGATCGTGAAGGGATTGAGCGTGGTCAAGTATTGGCGAAGCCAGGATCCGTTACGCCTCATACACGTTTTAAAGCAGAAGCTTATATTTTGACAAAAGATGAAGGTGGACGTCATACACCATTTTTCACGAATTATCGTCCTCAGTTTTATTTCCGTACGACGGATGTTACAGGTATTGTTACACTTCCAGAAGGAACGGAAATGGTTATGCCAGGCGACAATGTTGCCATGGATGTTTCGTTGATCGTTCCGATAGCGATGGAAGAGAAACTTCGTTTTGCTATTCGTGAAGGTGGTCGTACTGTTGGTGCCGGTATCGTCTCTAAGATCATTGAATAAATAATGCTTGTTGA
>NZ_JBHIME010000034.1:0-1197 GCF_042193875.1 Bartonella sp. OC68QHHN
TAGCATATTTGTAGCCCCATTAGATTTGCAATTTATACATAAAAATCTTAGCATAATTTGCTTGTTTTTTCAATTATTTCAAAATGATATTATTGTTTTTTAACATATAAAATTATATTTAATATGCAAAAAAACATAAATAGTTCAGTGTTCATTTAAAACTCTTGATATACATACATAAATGTATTAACATAAGATATGAAAATAAGATTTGAATGGGATGAAACTAAAGCAAAAAGTAATCTTAAAAAGCACCGTGTAAGTTTTGAAATAGCTGCTCGTGTTTTTGCAGACCCGTTTGCCAGGGTTAAACAAGACCGTATTGAAAACGGAGAATATCGTTGGCAAACTTTGGGGCTTGTGGATGGTTTTTTACTGCTGCTCGTGGCGCATACTGTCCATGATGATAAAGATGGTATAGAAGTAATCCGTATTATTTCAGCGCGGCGTGCTAACTTGAAAGAAAGGAAACGTTATGAAGAAGAAAGTTCGTTATGAAATTGATATAGGTAACTTATCACCTTTGACAGATAAACAGAGAGTTGAGGTTGATAAACTGGCTGCAATGCCGGATAGTGCAATTGATCATAGTGATATTCCAACACTAGATGATACGTTCTGGAAAAACGCCGTTCGCAATCCATTCTATAAACCAACCAAAACTGTCACAACAGTACGTGTGGATTCAGACGTTCTAGCGTGGCTTAAAAGTCAAGGGAAAGGATATCAAACACGGATTAATGCAATTTTACGTGATGCCATGCTTCGTTCGATGCGTTGACCTCTTTCCTGCTACAAAGAGTATCAAACAGCCCACAATAGTTTTTATCTTCTTATTGATTTTATCTATGAACGTTCGGAAATTTTACTATGGTTTTTTAATGGAGCACTGTAGTGTGTAAATAGATATGTTTATTAAACTGCGTGTACGTAACATAAGGAAAAATACACAGACTAAAAAAGAATACCAAAGAGCAATATCTGAGTACCAAAGTACAGTATCCAATGAAAAAGAAAGCTTATGCTCCACGTACTTAGAAATAATAGGTAAAGAGACCGTTTCTTTATAACTACTTGGGAATTAAAACGATAAGCGCTACACTTATTAGCTTTAAAAGTCGGTGCATATACTGTTGTAAATCACGTGTTAATATCTTCCAACCTGTTGTATTGCCGCGTTTGTATTTTGGATTGTTC
>NZ_JBHIME010000066.1:0-1276 GCF_042193875.1 Bartonella sp. OC68QHHN
ATTTAAAAGATATTGCTCTAGATGCTTTTGAAAGCCGTAAAGCTGAATTAAAAAATGATGGTGAGGCTTGTAATTGGTTTTTACATCTACTACGCTTCCATATTCTCCCTAAATTAGGCTGTCTGCCCGTTTCAGAGATTACACAAACAGAGATACGCAATACACTTGCTCCCATTTGGCATACAAAAGCAGCAACAGCTGATAAAGCTCTTACCCGCCTTAATCTTTGTCTCAAACATGCGGCTGCCTTAGGATTGGATGTTGATTTACAAGCAACAGAAAAAGCACGCGCTCTCTTAGGTAAACAACGCCATAAAACGCAAAATTTTCCAGCTATGGATTGGAGAGATGTCCCTGCCTTTTATAAAACACTTTGCGAAGCATCAACCTTAACACAACTGGCTTTGCGTTTGCTTATTTTGACAGGCGTTCGTACCAACCCTTTGTGTCATATTCATAAAGACCAAGTTGATGGCGATATCTGGACAATCCCTGCTGAAAATATGAAAGGTCGACGTGATACTACAGAAGAGTTTCGCGTGCCTCTATCATCAGAAGCATTAGAAATCTTAAAACAAGCGCGCTTGCTTTCTCGCAATGATTTCTTCTTTTCTGCTAGAGGTCGTGGTCCCCTCGCTGCAAATTGTATGGCTACGTATATGAGAGACAATAAAATTGAGGCATGCCCCCATGGTTTTCGCTCTAGTTTACGTGATTGGCTCGCTGAAACAACCGATGCCCCTTATAAAGTCGCAGAAACTATTCTAAGTCATACGGTCGGCGGTAAAGTAGAGCGTGCCTATCGTCGCACTGACTATCTAGAACAGCGCCGTGTCTATATGGATAAATGGGCAGCTTATGTCACTGGTCAATCTTAAGATATGGAGTGAATAACCCCATGATCTGTGGATAACTTTCTCTCTCTCCTCTCTCATTCGCTCTCAATAAGAGTCATAAATTATCACATCAGAAAAACTATGATAAAATATTGTTTTCTATAAATAAAATACCTTCAAAAATGAACCAAAATGTGGTTAATAAATAGTTATGATTTGTTACCATTTTTTATAGTGAAAGGATTTTAATATGACAGAAAATGATATTCTTTTAACAGACCGTGAAAGTGCAAAACTGCTTCATATGAGTGTTTCAACATTTCGCCGTCATGTAACTAATGGTTCTCTCCCCAAACCCCTAAAATTTGGTTTTTTATCGCGTTGGTTACAATCGGATCTTTTGAATGTCATCGAGCAAGCAAAACAGCAACGTTATAACG
>NZ_JBHIME010000008.1:0-1479 GCF_042193875.1 Bartonella sp. OC68QHHN
TAAAGCTGGACTTGAATTTGGAAAATTATTGACTGAAACAGCATCCCTAATGACAGGAGTTGCTGGAGCAGCCAAGGGAGGTGCAAAGCTTGTTGGCAAGCTTACCGAAAAAGCTCTTGCCAAATTAGTAGCTAAGGCTGAGGTAACGGCTGCAAAAGCAGGCAAAGACATCGCTCAATCAACGGAAAAAATAAGCGATAAAGCTGTTGCAGTTCATGAGCAAACAGGAAACAAAGCTTCTCAGACAATTGAAGAAGTCAGAAATAAAATAAAAGATATTTATCCAGAAAAAGACATTGCTCAATCAACGGAAAAAATCAGAGATGAAATTGCTAAAACTCAATATTTCACACAAGGAGAACATTTATGGTCAGACAGAAAATCCACTGTTTTTGAGCTTGAAATACCTCACAAAGGAGAAATAATTACTCAAAAATATGAAGTTTATGAGAGTGAAAAGCTGTTTAATCCTTACCGAATTGTTACTTGGATAGAAAAAGGGAAAGAAGTGACAGGTACAAATATTGAAAAGATGATAGCAGGAAGAGCGCCCATAGGATTTGATGATAAATCCATTGAATTCCATCACATATTGCAAACACATGATGGTCCTCTAGCAATGGTGACAAACGAGTTTCATAAAAAATATCATCGTATCCTTCATAATAGGCCTAAGGAAATGGGATCAGATATTGATAGAGATTTGTTTAAAAAGTTGAGAGAAGAACTTTGGATGTTATGTGCTGAATGTTATAAACCGAAAGATACAAAAATTAAAAAATAACAATTTATAGGAGAACAAATTATGAAAACTTACACCTTAGATGATGTTGCAGAGTTGGTTGAGAAATATAGTGATATTGTTGATTTTGGCACTGCAGAGGATGCGGTTAGTAATGAAAGGATTGAAGAAGCTGAGAAAATTCTTGGTGTAAAGTTTACAACTTCTTATAAAGACTTTTTAAAAAATTATAAAGGAGGAGAAATTGGAGGTGATGAAATATTTAGCATTTATAACGCAAGTTTTGATAAGTGTCCTGCTGGTGATATTGTTTTCTATCATTTGACGGATATAAAAAATGGTTTCGCAAAACCAAATCAGCTTGCCGTGAATAGAACTGATTTTGGTGAAACATTTTATTTTGATTACTCTCAATTTCGGGATGCTGAATGCCCACTCTATTGTGAGACAATGTCCGGAGAATCCCACTATTATGCAAGTAATTTTTATGAATTTCTCTGTAAAAGAATTAAAGAGCACGCAGGGGAAGATTTGTGAAAACCTATACCTTAGCTGATGTTGCAGTACTAGTTGATAAATATAGCGATAGTATCGATTTTGGCACTACAGATGAAGCAGTTGATGATGTACTAATTGAAAAAGCAGAGAAAATTCTTGGTTTGCAGTTTACGTCTTCCTATAAAAGTTTTTTAAAAAACTATGGAAGAGGGGAAATTTGTGGTGAGGAAATATGTAGC
>NZ_JBHIME010000004.1:0-1502 GCF_042193875.1 Bartonella sp. OC68QHHN
AAAAAAATGCTGGATACAGTAGTGGTTACAAATACCCCGCCTGAAAAACGCAAGAGTGGCTTTAATACAGGTGTCATTGAAACAGGACAAATGCAGGCAACAAATAAAGTGGCTGCCTTCAAAGCTCCCAAGCCCATTACGGTTCACAAACCCGTTGAAGTAGACGCCCGCGTAACCATTACAAATCTCAATATTTCAGTACCAAATGGTCTCAAGGACGAAATCAGAGACGCTGTCAATCAAGCACTTGAACACTATGCAAAACAGCAACGTTTAGCCATAGCCTCTAGCCTTTCGGATTAAATACCATGATGTTAGCTTTAGGTGGTTTTATTTTTTCGATTGAAACAGCAGCTTATCAAACTCTTGATATGTCTTATGGGGTGCCATGGGTCGAGCAAGGGCGATTGGGGAGAAAGGCGGCTCTTCAATTGCCAGCTGTTGCAAATGCGGAATTTTCTTTAACTGGCGTGATTTATCCAGATTTCAAAGGTGGTCACAGACAGCTCGAATATTTACGACAAATGGCACATGAAGGACCTCACATTCTTGTGAGCGGTCAAGGCAAAATCTTAGGTAAGTTTGTCATTCTTTCTGTAGAGGAAAAACAAAGCGTTTTTCATCATAACGGCACCCCCAAAAAACAAGAATTTACAATAAAGTTGAGAGAATATGGTGAAGACCTATGAGTGACCTTTATATGACCAAAGATGGCGATATGGTGGATGCCATTTGCTGGAAATACTATGCCAAAAGTCAACAAGCGCTTGCTGTTGAACGCGTCTATGCAGCGAATTTGGGGCTTGCAGACTATGGACCCATTTTAAAAGCAGGCATCACGATACTCTTACCAACCCTCCCCTATCCGAAAGCCACACCAGTAATCAGAATTTGGGGTAGCCAGTCATGAAACCTTTTTGCATGGTTCTGGCAAATGGAGAAGACATCACCAAAACGCTCATGGATTATGTTTTATCAATTGAAATTACCGATGAAGCAGAAAACAAAAGTGATCGTATCACTATAGAGCTTGATGACCGCGCACGTGACAGTGATAACGGCTTTCTTGATATCCCTCTCATCGGGACAGTTATTTCCATAACACTTGGCTATGAAGGCGGAAAAAACCGCGATATGGGAGCCTATCTGATAGACGAAATCTCTGTGAGCAGCCCACCACAAAGCTTAAGTGTGACAGGGCGCGCCGCCTCCATGAACACGTCTTACAGAACTCCAAAAAGCCAATCCTATCACCAAAAAACCCTTGGCAGTATTATTCAAGAGATAGCACAGCGTAATGGCTATACTGCGAAGGTTGATCCTTCTCTTGCAAAAATCGTTGTGCGTCATATTGATCAAACATCAGAAAGCGATATGGCTTTTGCTACACGCCTTGCAGAAGAATATGATGCAGTAGCAAAGCCCGTTGATGGTAAACTTGTGCTCGCCAAACGGGGTGAAGGCAAAGCCATTACTGGTGAAACACTCCCTATTGTTGTCAT
>NZ_JBHIME010000032.1:0-1535 GCF_042193875.1 Bartonella sp. OC68QHHN
AAGTTTACGGAGAAGCATACATTTACGATAGGGCGCGTGTTTACGGCAATGCACAGGTTTATGGTGATGCGCATATTTACGGTCATGCAAAAATTTACGGTGAAGCATGTGTATGTTGGAACGACTGGATTGATGACGATAGAAGAATCTCAACTAGAAAACAAACCAGATGAAAAAATATGAACGACTAATCTTATAGTCTCTCTATAAGCCGTTTCTAACACCGAAAAACCAACTTTTAAACACAAGCGTGATTCACGCCACGGGTGAATTACATCTAAAATGAAGGGGAATAAACATGCCACACCGCCCACCGACTATCACGCAACCAGCTATTGCTCGTGCTTTAAGAGAAGCTAAAAAACAAGGATGTGAACTCATAGAAATCAAGCCTACTGGTGAATTATTAATTCATATCAATAAAATCGTAACACCCAGAACAACAGATAATACTTATAGCATTGACGATTTTCCACCGCTTGAAAACGAGCAAGAAGACTACGAGACCAGCAAATCGTGTCCCTCTGTTGACGGTATAAAGTTTTAGCCATGCCAAAACGCCGTCCACCGCATCTTGTTCGTGAACGTACACGCCATGGTAAAGTTATATGGTATGTACGTATTGGTCATGGACCACGGTTTCGAATTGAAGGAACCTATGGAACGCAAGAGTTTGTTGACAATTATACGCTTGCCCTTAAACAAGCGCAAAATGGCTCTTCCAAAACAAAGAGGCGTATCAGACTCACAGAAGGGTCTTTCGATTGGTTATTGCATCAGTATTTACAAAGCATGCAATGGCATAATCAATCAGAATCTACTAAAAAAGTTAAATATCGAATTCTGAATAATGTTTCTAAACATATCGGTGATCGTGCATATAAAAGCATAAACAAACAACACATTCTTGAAGCCGTAGATAGAAGGCGAGAGACCCCCGCAGCAGCAAGACATTTTTTAACGGCTTTAAATGGTCTTTTCAATTGGGCAGTTGATAATGATCTTTTGAATAGAAATCCTGCCTTTAATATAAAAGCACCAAAATCTTTAAACAGTGAGGGATTACTGCCATGGCTAGAAGAGGACATAGACAAATATTATCACCGTTGGTCACATGGTACACATGAACGCGTCTGGATTGATGTTCTTCTTTATACGGGCTTGCGCCGTGGTGATGCCGTTCGTATCGGCTGGAAAGATGTCAAAGATAATATCATTTATCTCAAAACAGAAAAGAGCCAATTTAAAACAGATGTTTTTCTTCCTATTTTACCAGAACTAGAGGAAACCCTTAAAATTGGTCCCATAGGTGATGAAACATTTATTTGTGGTAAAGGTGGAAATAAGCTTGTCAAAGAAAGTTTTGGCAACCTCTTTCGTGAAGCATGTAATGCAGCAGGTATTAAAAAATCAGCGCACGGATTGCGAAAATTAGCAGCAACACGTGCAGCCAATGCTGGTGCGACAGTTTCGCAAATGAAAGCACTTTTTGGCTGGACAGAAGATAAAATGGCATCCCTTTATACCAAAACAGC
>NZ_JBHIME010000045.1:0-1554 GCF_042193875.1 Bartonella sp. OC68QHHN
AAAGGAGGCTCTCTCCTTTTCTGGAATGTAAAGCACCGGTGCATAAACATCCATGCCCTTGACCTGTTGGCGCACATAAATCACCATCGGCGCTTCTAGGGACGCCAATTGTTCTTCACTCAAAGCCTCACCAAAGGGGAGATTATGGGCTTTTGCATAGTCTGCCCCACCATCCAGCAAAGTTTTGACTTGTTCAATGGCATCACTTCCAGGAATAAAGGAGCCTTTGCCCAACCCTTGACCGACCAGATCACGCATTTGTTTTTCAATCAATTGTTTTTCAAAATAGGCATCGCCTAAGAAAAAAATCTCTCTGTCAGGATTGTAGCCAATTCTGTTCAAAAAATAGGCTGAGCCATAAAACTTGCCAACATCAAGGAATTCCGCACGCGTTTCATAAATGAAATTCTGGTTGGGCAGCGTGCCCCCAACCCCACCCGATTGGGGCTTTGGTAAAGGAAGCCCCTCAGCAAGTTCCCCTGCATTATGGAGATCCACTTTTGGTGTAAAGAGAGCGCCAGCCCCGGTTAAACCGCTTAAGGACTCCAGTGGATTGCCTTCAACGGTTTTTGCTTCAAAATGCGTATCCCCCGTAATCGAACCTTCCGCTGCCGTGTTGTGGAGTTGATCGACCACCAAATTCAACGTGCCACCCGCTTGAACAAGACCAGGAACACTCTCCAAAGCTTCTGAGCGGATATGGCGAAAAGTGCCATTGGCTATGTCTAAAGAAACATCGCGACTTCCATCAGCTTTATAGCCATAACAATAAGCATCCGTATTGGCATTACAACCCATAAAGGTTTTTTTATAAGCCGTTGCTCCCAGATTGGTCAGCACACCAGCGTGGATATCTGCATTTCCCCCTGCTCTCATAATGCTATAGTTATTCTCAATGGTATCAGCGTTAATGATGAGATTGCCTCTAGATTGTATCATGCCCGAAACAGTTGGTTTATGCGAAAACCCTTGCGTGACAGTCCTCTCTGTCATATGTGACCAATGTTCGTTTATTGACCAGAACCATCCTTCCTTCCGCCGAGAACCATTCCAGGAATACTGTTCTACAGAGTTTCTTTCGTCAATATATTTCCAAGTAAAAGCCTTATAGACTGTTCCGTCGCTTGAAATTGCGGTGCCATAGGTTTCCTCTTTACTATTCCAAAGTGGATTATCTAAGTAAATGTATAAGTGTCCTTTCCAAACTCCGTTATCATATTGATATTCGTGCCCTTGTCCCCAAAGACCAACTTTCGCATCCTGATATAACATCCCATCACTGAGCTGATCAGAACCCTTTGGTCTTTGGAAAGAAATATCGCTATATTCCGTTTTTTCCGTGATGACAGGCGTGCTATCGGCTTCGTTTTTTAGAGTGTTGGTTTGGATATTTAAGTTTCCACCAGCTTGAATAAAGCCTGCTTTATTGACAAGCGAAAGGCTTTTTCCGGTACCTTCTGCATTGGTAAAAGATAAATCACCTTCTGTCATTATGGCGCCAAAATCATTCAACACTGCGCCATCGACTTGTAAGGCACCATTGCCCTGCACATA
>NZ_JBHIME010000052.1:0-1873 GCF_042193875.1 Bartonella sp. OC68QHHN
ACAATCGGATCTTTTGAATGTCATCGAGCAAGCAAAACAGCAACGTTATAACGACGCGGCATAAAAAGAAAACCTTGTCACGTAAGGGACGGACAAGGCTTTCTCAAGCTTATCACCCTAGAGCTTTATTTGGTGTAAATTCAAGGCTTTCTCTGCTAAAGCAAGACCTAAGGTTTGCATTCAAGTTGTTCTGAATGCTTTTTACAATAAGGGCTATTTAAGCGTCTCTCAACACTTCGCTGAGGCATGACAGCACCAGGACGACATATGGGAAGGTTGTCTGATTTATGATTTTCACACCATTCTTGTATTGTAAAGCTAGGGCGAAAACCTGATTGCGCCATACACATTTCAATACTGGCAAATTGATTCAAATCTAGCGCCACAACCTTATTAAGGTCCGGTACTCCACATTCTAAAAGTATTTTATTTCTCCATAATGCTGGAGAAAGTGAGGGAATTGAATTAACACATCCAGTGATACTTAACAGAGCTATACAACTCAACAGTTTTAAGATTTTCTTCATTTTTCCCCTCTTTCAATGGATTTATTTACGATAAAACAGCTCATAAACCTGTTGATATTTTCTGTCACCGCTGCTTAAAACAACGGTGAACAATATTGAGATGACGGATTGAGGAAACAATCGCGCCATTCCAAGTGAAGGCAAGGATGGCAGATTGTTGATCATCACTAGCAGTGCTTAAGGTTGGCATTCTGGTTTATTTTTATATTTTTGGCAATAAGCGCTATTTAAACGCTTCTTGACACTTCGTTTTGGAATGACAGCACCTGGCACACAAATCGGAAGATCTTCGGCATTATAATTTCTACACCGATCTCTCCACTTCCCTCCTAATTTACTATGAAAACCTGCTTGGGTTAGACATGCATAAATAGATGTATTCGCATTTATACTTAACTCTCTATAATCCATCATATAATCATCATGAGGATTCAGCATTCCACATTCTAATAGTGCTTTTTTAATCTCAATCTTATCTTCTCCTAGCTTCTCTAATACATCCACAGCCTGGTAAGGACCTGGAAAACATCCAGCTATAATAAGCAAAGCCAATCCACTCAATAACTTTAAAGTTGCTTTCATTTTTTCTCTCCTTCAATGATTTTTTATGATAAGATTGCTTATAAGCTTGTCGATGTTTTATATTCCTCTGTCCATATCAATTTGAAACATGTTGAGTGCCGATACAATTGGCCCACACACTTATGCAAAAGATAAAAAAACTAAAGATTACTCTTAATCATACCATCATCAAAAAACTACGGTAGACATTCAGGCTTGTTTCTATTTCTTTTACAATGGGGGCTGTTCAGGCGTTTCTTAACACTTCTTTGAGGAATGACAGCACCTGAATGACAAATCGGAAAACGAGCATCAAAAAACTCACACGAACTCAAATATCCGGATTTATATCTAAAACCTGCTTGAACCATGCAAGCTTCAATTAATGCGTTCGCATTTCCGTCTAACTTTCTGTTGTATTCATCACGATTATAAGGTGTTGGCATGCCACATTCTAACAGCGCTTTCCCTATATCAATTGTATTTGCACCAGGCTTATCCCATAATTCCCAAGCTGATAAGGGAACCTCAGCTTTATACTCACATCCAGCTATACTTAACAGAGCCATGCAACTCAATATTTTTAAGATTTTCTTCATTTTTCCCCTCTTTCAATGGATTTATTTACGATAAAACAGTTCATAAGCCTGTTGATATTTTCTGTCACCGCTGCTTAAAACAACGGTGAACAATATTGAAATGGTTGGTTGAGGAAACAATCCCGCCATTTCAAGCCAAGGCAAAGATGGCGGTTTGTTGATCATCACAAACAGCAAAACTTAAGG
>NZ_JBHIME010000070.1:0-1959 GCF_042193875.1 Bartonella sp. OC68QHHN
CAATTTAAAAGCTTTGACTCATTGTATGCTACACGCATATAATAGCTTTGTCGGGTGTGGTTATGCTATACAATACCCTTTTGGGAAAAGCATAACGACGGACTGTGTACCGTGTTTTTCAGCGCCCGGCACTTTGTTAAAAGTGTTAATGAAAAACGTCTAATTACACAGGAGTTCATAATGAACACTCTTATAAAAATTACAGAACAAGTCATTGATGGCGATACTGTTCAGACAGTAAATGCACGTAATCTGCACGCATTCTTAGAGGCAAAACGAGACTTTTCCAATTGGATTAAAGACCGTATTATCAAATACAATTTAGAAGAGGGAATAGATTATATTTTAACGCTCGCCAAAACTGGCGAACGTCAAAATGTAGTGTTAAAAGAATATTATCTTACACTAAGTGTAGCAAAAGAGCTTTCTATGCTTGAGAACAATAAGAAAGGTAGAGAGGCTCGTTTATACTTTATCAAATGTGAACGGCTTTTGAAACAAGTAGTGACACCACAAGTTGACTACTCTAAACCGGAGGCATTGCTTGGTGTTTTGAATCACTTACAAAGCCAAATTGAGCAGAAGGATAACACCATTGCCGAATTAACACCAAAAGCAAAAGCTTTGGAAGGCTTAAAACGCTCTGAGGGGGCTATGTGTGGCATCTTATTGTTTTTTATTCACGAGTGATTGTTCAAGGAGCTTTTTGAGATCTTCTGAATTCATTGCCAGTAGGTGATTTAATGTAACGGTAGTGCGGACAGAATCTTCTAAACGAGCAAGAATTTCACCCGTAAGGCTACGATGATTTGCTTCAGCAAGCTCTTCCAATTGATTTTTCAGTTCAATTGGAATGAGAAATTTAAATTGCACACGATCTTTTTTTGTCATGCACCTAAAATATACCTAAAATACACTTGACACAAGGTACCTTTATGGTACTAAATATGTGCATATGGAGGTAAAATGAAAACGATCCAATATAAAATAAATATGCCACATACATTAAAGGAGTGGTTGTTTAATCGGGCGACTGAGAATGATCGCTCTCTTTCATCTGAAATAATTAACATTCTCAAAAAAGAAAAAGCGCTAGAGCATAAGTCCGCAAAAACTCTCTCTAACGCTTTACATCTAACTAACCTGAAAGAGGTCAATTACAATGAATAATAGCACATACTTACCTATCAATAAAGACAAATTAATCAAATTACGAGAAGTCGAAAACGAGCCTCGTGTTCGCGATGTGGACTTAGCAGAAAAATTAGGGTTTGTTCGTACACGTGACGTTAGAAAATTAATTACAAGAAATATGCAAGAAATAGAACGGTTTGGGAGGTGCGCCACTGTGGCGCACGTAATAAAGGGCAATAACGTAACAGAATATTGGCTTAACGAAGAGCAGGCGTTATTGATTGCGACATTATCGAATACAGAAAAATCTTCTCAAGTCCGTTATATGCTTATTAAGTTATTTGTTGCATGGCGTAGGGGCGAGATAAAGCAATCCTATGTTCAATCGATCGACTACTCCAGTCCAGCAGTAATGCTTGGTGTCTTAACGCATTTAAAAGATGAAAACGAGCGGAAAGACAATATCATTGCTAAATTAGAACCAAAAGCAAAAGCTTTGGAAGGCTTAAAACGCTCTGATGGTTTGTTCGGTTTGATAGAAGCAGCAAAGATGCTTGAAGTACGACCAAAGGACTTAACCGACTACTTGCGTCAAAACGATTGGGTCTATCGTCGTGCTCCAGGGGCGCCTCTGTTACCTTATCAGGACAAAATAAAGAAAGGCTTTATGGACTGCCCTGCTATCACCATTCAAAGACCGGATGGTACAGAAAAGGTCCTGCCTTCAACGAAAATTACATCCAGAGGATTGGCATGTTTGAGAGAACAAATCTTTGGGGGTGTGCAATGAATAGCAGTGTTGATTTATTATGTGATTTGTGGATG
>NZ_JBHIME010000025.1:0-2010 GCF_042193875.1 Bartonella sp. OC68QHHN
ATTTGATGGCGGTCAGTATTATACCACACCAGAAAATGCGGATTTTAGTACCAAAGCGCAAGTAAAAGCATGGGTTTACGGGGGTGCTATTCCGAAAAGCGTTCTCAATTACGAACCTCTTATAGACGAGATCAATAAAGAGATCAAAAAATTATCAGAAGCTTCTGAAAAAACAATGATTAGATGCTAACTCATATCAGGAACAACTTGACAAATTTTTAAAAGCCATTAGGTTACGAAGCAGGCTTAAAACACCTGTAACCAATCGGTTCAATAGTATCCCGAAAGATCTGTTGCCCATCATAAGAAATTTTGTCCAGGGTCTTCACATGTATGTCCAAGGGTAACCTAAAGATGTGAAGGACTGAATTGGTTCGGTTGTTTTAGCCCTGGATACTTAAACTTTTAAAACAAAGGAACCAATATTATGAACACTCTTATTAAAATATCAGAAAAAATTATTGAACAAGAAATTGTGCAAACGGTCAATGCGCGTGAGTTACACGCATTCATGGAAATAGGAAAACGTTTCGCTACTTGGATTACGGATCGTATTAATCAATATACATTTGAAGAAGGTAAAGACTTCATAAAAACACAAGATTTGCGGTTCCCAAAATTGGGAAGCGCAAAATCTAGAGCTGTTACAGCAATAGAATATCATCTCACCTTAGATATGGCGAAAGAACTCTCAATGGTTGAACGCAATGAGAAAGGACGTCAAGCACGTCGTTACTTTATTGAATGTGAGAAGAAACTGAGAAACCAAGCTGTTGATTATGATAATGATACACGCTTTGATTTGCCAAGTTATTGGGAAGGTATGAACGCTGGTGAAAAAGTTTTGTATCTTCTGGGTCCAATTCATGTTCGTCTTCTTGATGCCTTCAGAGTAGATGAAGAGAACAGAAAATACAAAGCCCTTATTAAAGAAGCAAAACAGGTGTTAGCTAGATCTGTCACAAAAGCTGCTTAGATTTAAAAACATAACTCCCCATTTTAAAAGTGGGGAGGAAGTTAAGCCGCATTTTTGATTGTAATAACAACTTGCTTGCCAAGAACACTCAGTGCTTGCTCTAGTGTTTGAAGCTTAGTTGGATAATTTGGATCAAGAATGCGTCTTGCTTCTGTTTCTTTTTTACCCAAACGATGTGCCAATTCTGTTTTTGTGATATTCGCTTCATTAAAGGCTTCTACCACTGCGAGCTTAAGAGCATTCCACGCATCTACCGTAACCTCTACAAGGTCTTTATACTGTTTTGGCATTGGTAAAGGCAAACCACGCATAGGATAGCTCCGTAATGCTAACCCTAAAGCTTCAACAGCATTCTCTAATGCCTCAGTTCTATTTTCTCCAGCTGTTATTGCTTCTGGTACATCTGGAAAGGTTACAATAAAACCACCATCTGGATCAGATTCCAGTTTTGCTTGATACGTGTACTCCATGTTTAGGTCTCCTCGCCATGATCAAAATGCTTTTGAAACGAAAAAATAAAGCCGTTGAGAGAGTAACTCATACCCCCAACTGCTTTTTTATTATTTTCACGTAAAGTGGGGTCAATTCACCAGATTTTATAACGGTTGTCTTGTCTCCAAAAGTTACCAAATAATGTGACCCTTTACCTGCATCAGGAGCTTCACTGTAATGAATGCCTCTTTTTCTGGCTTCTTTACGTAATTCTCTAAGCAGTGCTTCTCGTTTCATTTAGCCTCCCCTTTCTGCATAAAATGAATATCGCACAAAAAGGTTCGATAGTCAACAATAAATCGAACAAAAAAGTTTGATACAGACTCTTAATGAAAGAATATTTCTTGAAAAGTTAAAAGCAGAGATAAGAAAGCTGTGCAATTTGTGTGACATGGTTTTTTGATGCATGATTTGTCAAATAATATTATAATGTAATACTTAAAAAACTGTTATTAATTAACTGAAATAATTGAAAAAACAAGCAAATTATGCTAAGATTTTTATGTATAAATTGCAAATCTAATGGGGCTACAAATATGCTA
>NZ_JBHIME010000039.1:0-2112 GCF_042193875.1 Bartonella sp. OC68QHHN
TTTGACGGCTCCAAACCACTGATTAGTGATGATCGATTGGACGGCATTATCAATGGTTTGAAAGGGCACAAAGGGCTTTTTGCACCGAGCATCCAAACACCAGCACCAGAATCCATACAGGTGCCAACGCAAGACGGGCTTAGCTCTGTCCAGACAGAACTGGCTCAGACCCAATCACCGGATGTGCCGTTTTTAGTTGAGACGCGTCCAGATTTTATCAACCCAAGTAAATTTTTAGGATCGGACTATTACTTAAAAAAGATTGGCAATTATAAGCCTGAGAACGTGTTTAAAAGATTGGGGGATGCTTATTTTGAATATCGTCTGGTCGGTGAGCAAATCTTTGAGCTGACAGGCAATCGCACTCTTCTTGACGGTGAAGATCCTAATGCTCAAATGCAAAGGCTTTATGACAATGCTGTGGAGCAGCAAGGTTCTTTGAGGTTAGAGCTAGGCAAGCCATTAACGTCCCAGCAGGTTGCTGGAATCAAAAAGGATATGATCTGGCTTGAGACCCACCTTGTCGACGGACAAGAGGTCTTAGTGCCTCACGTTTATTTGGCACCAAATTCTTCTTTAGCACAAGATGTTTATGGGGCAAAAACACAGCAAGGAAACCTTGCCAGTGCACGTTTGAAAGGCAATGGCGTTACTATAGAGACGGACCGTTTTACCAATAGTGGCACCATCTTGAGTGAGGGTGCACTGCACGTTTCGACCACGCAAACGTTGTTCAATAATGGTGGTTTTTTGCTTGGCAGCGGTGCTGTAGATCTGAGCAGCCAAGGGCTTTTAGCCAATTCGTCAGGGAGTATTCTGGGGGATATCATCACCCTCAATGCTGAGACAATCATTGATGGTAGCGCCAAAATCCGTGACACGAATGAATATGGTTTTGTTGATCGGAGCGCGCAGCAGGCTCAAATCATTTCTATACAGGATTTAAACATTCACTCCCTTGGCGATTTAAGCATGAGCGGTGGGCAATGGAGCAGTGGTGGATCAACGACGGTGATTGTCGGTGGTTCTGCTACGTTTGGTTCATTAGTGCTAGAGAGTGATCATAAGGAAACATTGGAAAAAGGGAATTATAGCGCCCAAAGCAGTGAGCACCGTTTGGCAGAAGTCAACAGTGATGGAGATTTGACCATTGTCACAGGCGGTGAACTTAATCTTGAGGGAAAGTTTAAAGCCAAGGGCAATGGGGATTTCACCAGTGGTGGCGCTCTCAACGCGATTTCAGAGCAAGATTTTAACAGTTTTGATTTGGATCTTAGAGGCAAAGAAGGCGACAAATCGAAACAAAAAAATAAGTTTCGTCAACAATCAACTGAAGTCACCACTAACAAAACCACGATAGAAACAGAGGGCAACCTCTCCATGCATGCGCAAAATGGGGATCTCACGCTTGATGCCATAGGGGCAAAAAGTGGTGGCGAGATGCATTTGGCATCAGATAAGGGGAAGATCAAGTTTCTCACCAACAAGGATCAAGATTTTAAGGATGTTTATCAGCGTAATGAAAGCCTTGTGTGGTGGAGTGAGGGTGACAAAGGTTACCTTAAGGAGACCATCGAGCATGTCACCATAGATGCTAAGGGTGGCATGAAGCTTGATGCAGGCAATGGCTTTGTTGTTGAGTATGAGGCAACCGGTGATTTAGACAAATCCCTTGAGCAATTGTCACACTCTCCAGGCATGGCATGGATTAAGCAACTGCGTGATGATCCAGAATTATCCAAGCAAGTGGATTGGCAAGCAGTGAAGGCTGAGTTTAAAGACTGGGATTATAAAGCCCAAGGATTGACAGAAGCCGGTGCAGCTCTCGTGGCATTGGCAGTCACGGCGGTGACGGGCGGTGCAGCCTCGAGCGCTGCCGGCGCCATTACCGGAGTTTTGGGGCTTGGCTCGAGCACCGCCATGAATGCAGCGATACAGGCAGGTGTGCAAGCACTGATTAACAAAAGCGCTGTGGCTCTTGTCAATAATCGCGGCAATATTGCCGGCGCCTTGCATGAGCTTGGCTCTTCCAAGAATGTTCTCAGCATTGTCTCGTCGATGTTAACGGCGGGCTTAACCAGCCAAATAACGCAAATGGCTGGTGTTGGACAA
>NZ_JBHIME010000046.1:0-2283 GCF_042193875.1 Bartonella sp. OC68QHHN
AATATCCCCAACATGGATGAAGAAGAAAGCGGTGTAACAGCAAGACTCGTTGAACCTTTCTTAAATTTTGAACCAGAAACAGGCGTGAGAAATAAAGATAAATACCATAAAATTGAAGGTGGACATGTTAGAGCGACGCGATAAAGAAATCACCGATTTAAAGAGACGTGTAGCCAATATGGTTGTGGTGGGAAAAATTAGCCATGTCGACCATAAAAACGCACGCTATCGGGTAAAAAGTGGCAATCTCATCAGTGACTGGATTCCAGACACACAAGCCCGCGCCGGTAAAACACGCTCCTATGAAGGGCGTGATGTTGGAGAGCAAGTGATTGTTATCTCGTCATCAGGGGATTTGTCACAAGGGGTGATTGTGGGTTCACTTCACACCGATGCTCATCAAGCAGCCGATAAAGGCAGCATTCACCGAACGATATACCCTGATGGAACAACACTTGAATATGATGATGAACAAAACACTTATGGAATTCACATCAAATCCGGCGGAAAGTTTATCCTGACAATCGCTGATGGTGTGTCACTAAAAGGTGATGGCGGGAATCTAGAGCTTACCGCACCGGAAGGCATAAAGATTGTTTCAGAAAGCGATATAAATTTAAACGCAAAAGGCAACATCTCTTTGAAGGCAGGTGGTGGCGTTTCACTGAATTCGAATGATAGTCTCTCTCTTCATTCTGGGAATAATGTTTCCATTCATTCAAGTGGACTAAAGCATAACGGCACCAATATTGGAAACAGCCATGTTCATGGTGGTGTTTCCCCTGGTGGCTCGATGACAGGAGGTCCCAATTGAACAGTGGAATGGACCGCACAACGGGAAAGCCATTAACCGGCATTGATCATTTGCGGCAGTCGATTATTGATATCTTATCAACACGGATTGGTTCGCGTGTAATGCGGCGTGACTATGGTTCACGTGTTGCTGAACTCATTGATGCACCAATAAATAACAGCTTTTCCGTTGCTCTTTATGCTGCTGTTGCTGAGGCTTTAGACAAGTGGGAACCGCGTTTTAAATTGAAAAAAATTGATTTTAAATGGAGTGAGGCTGGACAAGTTTCTTTGTCCTTTGAAGGCATTTATTTGCCATCCGGCAAGCCCATTACCATGGAAGGATTATTGATAAAATGAATGGAGTACTTGCAAAACCAGAAATCATCACAGAACTTTCTTTTGAGGAAATACGCGCTGCTGCTCTTGCCCATTTAAAAGAGCTTTTGCCTGAATATACCATTCTTGAAAGTGACCCGGCTGTAAAAGTCATTGAGGCTTTTAGCTATCGAGAGTTGCTTTTAAGACAGCGTATTAACGAAGCAGCACGCAACAACATTCTTGATTTTGCAACCGGTGAATCTCTTGATGCTTTGGGAAACTGGCATGGTATTGTCCGCATGGAGGGTGAAAGTGACAAGAGATATCGTGAACGCATAGAGCTTCATGCCCGTGGTGGCAATGGGAGCGGGACAGAACCCTATTACAAGCTTATTGCCTTAACAGCAGATAGTCGTGTTAAGGATGCGATTGTTTACCGTAAAGGCAAAGATCCAACCATCTATGTTGCTCTTTTTGGCAACAATGAAGAAGGAACAGCCTCTGAAGATCTCATACAAACAGTCTCAGAAGCTCTTCACAGAAAAAATATCATCATGACCAATGATACAATCATTGTTCACGCAGCTGTCAAAAAAGTGCTGGATTTAGAAGCAGATGTTTGGCTGTTACCAGAAACATCTTTGAAAATTCTCACAACAATGGAAACAAATTTAAGAGCAGCATGGAAACAAGAACAAGCCATTGGTCGTGAGTTAAGCCTCTCGTGGTGGATTTCAAAACTAATGATTTCTGGTGTCCAGAAAGTGAGTGCCATTGCACCAACACAAGACAGTATGGTTTGTGATGAAGAAGTTTTAGCGATTGGAAAAATCACCTTAAACTTCAAAGGGCGTGCGCGCTAATGGTTGGTTTCCTCCTTCCCACAAACGCGACAGAATTTGAAAAGCGTCTTGCCGATGCTTGCGACTTTCATCAAGATGTTGATGGTTCTGTTTTGGGGATTTCACGCGCAAAACTGATCACACGCCCTCCCCGCTTCTTGCCGTGGCTCATTGAAGAATACGGACTTGGAGAGCTTACGCCTTATGTTCCAAACCTCTATGATTTGATTGATCAGGGGCTGCAATGGCAGCGGATACGTGGCTCTGTAGCAGCCATTGATTTGGGACTTCAATGGCTAGAGATTTCTGCACGCTTTCAACCCGCCTG
>NZ_JBHIME010000064.1:0-2922 GCF_042193875.1 Bartonella sp. OC68QHHN
ATCCATATGGATGAGGAAGACAGATAAGTCAAATTAGCAAAAATGTAAAAAATCTCGAAAGCAGCTTGACAATGTGGCGACAATATAAATAATCGAATCAGGTGCCTAAGAAACACCTTAAATCGATAGCGGATAGATTGCCGACACAATCTCTTCTCCGCACATTAAAGACTTTGACTCATTATATGCTACATGCATATAATAGATTTGTCGGGTGTAGTTATGCTATAAAATACCCTTTATGGGGAAAGCGTAACGACGGACTATCGACCGTGTTTCTTAGCGCCCGGCATTCTTCTGGAATGTCAATAAGAAACCTCTAATCGATAGGAGTTCATTATGAACACACTCATAGAAATATCAGAACAGGTCATTGATGGTGATACTGTTCAGACAGTGAATGCACGTGAGTTACATGCATTTTTAGGAATTACATCAAAGTTTGCAGACTGGATTAAAAACCGCATTAAAGAATGTAAGTTTCGAGAAAATATAAACTTTATAACGCTTTCTAAAAATTTAGAAAAAGGTCGTCCAAGCATAGAATACCACATTACATTAGACATGGCTAAACATCTTTCGATGATAGAGCGTAATGACAAAGGACATGAAGCACGTCAATACTTTATCAAATGCGAACGGCTTTTGAAACAAGTAACAACACCACAAGTTGACTACTCCAAACCCGAAGCATTACTTGGTGTTTTAAATCACTTACAAAATCAAATCGAACAGAAGGATAACACCATTGCCGAATTAGCACCAAAAGCAGAAGCTTTGGAAGGCTTAAAGCATTCTGATGGTTTGTTTGGTCTTATTGAAGCAGCGAAAATGCTAGAGGTACGACCAAAGGACTTAACCGATTATTTGCGTCAAAACGATTGGGTTTATCGTCGTGCTCCAGGGGCGCCTCTGTTACCTTATCAGGACAAAATAAAGAAAGGATTTATGGATTGCCCTGCTATTACCATTCAAAGACCGGATGGTACAGAAAAGGTGCTGCCTTCAACGAAAATCACATCCAGAGGATTGGCATGTTTGAGAGAACAAATCTTTGGGAGTGTGCAATGAATACCAGTATCGATTTTTTGTGCGATTTATGGATGGCATTGTTTCAGTTTTCCAATCATCACAGCATTGGAGACGAGGATTGTACTGCCATAATTGAGATTATGGGCATGATGGAAAAAGCTTTAGTTTTTAAACTTCAAAATGAAGTGCCCAATTTTACAAAAATATTGGCAGTTCTTACAGATTTTGGCGATTCAGAATTTTCTACAGTTATATTGCCTTTATTGCGAGCTTACGAACCAGATTTAGAAACCCCCATTAAAAAGGTTGCTTAAGTACCTCCCTTCCCCATCTTTAAAGGTGGGGAAGGGTTACAATACACTAAAGTTACACGTGGGGAACTGGTTGTTCAAGAGGCTGTACAGCTAAACGAACCCCCATGGTACGCAGTAAAGCATTCAAGCTGCGGAACTCTGGATTGCCTTTTTCTGAAAGTGTACGGTAAAGTTGTGTTGGATTCAGGTTGGCTGCTTTAGCTACAGCTTGAACACCACCATAAGCTTTGGCCATTTGGCGTAGAGTTACAAGCAGCTCACCCTGATCACCATCTGCTAGGATTGCATCAAGAGTAGCTGCTGCCAACTCAGGGTCATCACGGAATATTTCTGCCATTGCATCATCATGGTTACGGTCTTTCATTTTTGCACTCCTTTAATCTTCACGGTTTTGCCAATCACGCCAGCAAGCACATGCGCGAGTGATATCAGTCTCTTGTGTTTTTTTTCTGCCACCGCATAATAGCAATAATACGGTCTTTCCAGATTAGACATAATAAACTCGGTAGCCAGGACCAACATTAATACGCAATTCATGAACACCATCACGAAGCGGCTTGAAATCGCCAAAGTTTCCCTGCTCTAAACGATTAAGGCAGCGAATAATTGCAATTTTAGCCTGCATATCACGGAGCTTTCGCAGCCAATCAGCTATCAAGTCTTTGCCGTCAGAAGTAAGGTAGTGACGTATCTCAAACATAATGTATATTCGTTTATAAACGAATATTTGTCAAGGGAGAAATTAAAAGTTGAGAAAAAATCTTCTTTTATTCCAATGAAAAAGCGACATGAAGCTTAACCAAGCTATCTTTCCGAAGAGAGAAGAAATCCAATTTTTATTTTACTATTCCTAAAAATACAGCCAAACAACGTTCAATCTCCAGCATTTCCTTTTCTTTAAGAGAGCCAAAAATAGAATTCATTTTATCACATCTTACCGTCATAATCTTATCAATCATTACTTGCGAAGGTTTTTGTAAGCCATTTTTGGTGTTTGGCTGAATCGTAATGCGGAGTAATGGCGCATCAACAAGTGTACTTGTAATTGGTAAAACCGTCATGCTGGTATGTTCACTAAATTGATTAGCTTGAATGATCAATGCGGGTCTTGGTTTACCAAAATCGCCTTGCATCGCTATTGTTACGAGAGATCCACGCATTATTCTGTCCAGCCATCAACATCCATTAAAGATTGATCCATAAATAACTGCATAGATGTATCAGCTTTATCCATTTTTGCCACTAAGCGACACTGACGGCGGCACTCTTCTGCAAAATTTGGCTGGCGTGTATCTGGAACCCAAATCTGTATTAAGCGCAAACCTGCTTTTCTTTGCGCATTGCGATGTTTTTGAACCCGTTCATTAACGTGCATTGTACCCATAATAAAATCTCCATTATGTTTCATGTAACGTATAACACAGAAGAAGGTTACATGAAACGAGATTTTAATAAAACGTAATAATCACAATTTTTAAGATGTCACTCAGTCTCACTTTATGCGGAGCTTTTTTTATGGAGAATCATATGCGAAAAATATCATCAGAAGGACTAGCACTTATCAAACAATGGGAAG
>NZ_JBHIME010000062.1:0-3603 GCF_042193875.1 Bartonella sp. OC68QHHN
GAATAAGGGGGATTACCAAAGATAACTTCAATATTGAGCTTTTTCTGAAGTTCTAAATATGCGCTGTTTTCCTCTAGTAAGCCCTTCATCAGATCTTGCTTTTCAACCGTCTGAAACGTATCGGTTAAACCAATATGCTTGAAAGGGATATAATTCCCTTTCATAAGACCATGATAGGTTGCTTCAATGTTAATGGCTGCTATGTAATAAGCCAGTAAAACAATCTCATTGGCATGGATATCATGACGGAATTTATATTCCATATCCTCTGGTTTGATGAGATTTGATTGTAAAAGCCGTGTGATAAAGGTCCCCGTTCCAGTGAAAGGGTCAAGAATAGAAACACCCCGTGACCCCAAGCTTTTTCCAAACTCATTGCGTAAGACATCATCAACAGAATGAATGATAAAATCGACAACTTCAACGGGGGTATAAACAATCCCAAGCCTATCCGTTGTCTTCTTAAATGCCTTGGCAAAAAAATCTTCGTAAAGCTTGATAATAAGATTTTGTCTTGCCTGTGGTTCGGTAATGCCAGAGGCACGGAACTTTACGCTGTCATAAAACTCTTGTAATTCTTTGGATTCTTCCTCGATATTGGTTTTATCGAGTTCTGTTAAGATTTTTTCCATTGCTTGCGAAATGGCATTGTTTTGCACAAATTCATTGCCTTCAAACAAGGCTTCAAACACGGGACGCGTTACAAGATGTTGCGCTAACATCTCAATCGCTTCTTCTTGTTTTATCTCACTGTTTAAGTTGTTTTTTAATTCCTTATAAAACGCATCAAAGGCATGATAAGCTTCGCTTGTCTGATCAGAAAGCATAGTTTCAAGGCGTGTGATATGGTTTTGTGCAATCTCAGCAACATTGCCAGCCCAAATGCCCCAATAATCACTCATAGTAGATTTTTTAACAATCAGTGTTTTGAGAGCATTGGGAAACTCAACAAAAAAGGGTAATCTTCCTGTTACGCTATGACTATGTTGCGGTTCATGAGCTTGTGTCCCAATACGAAGTCCGGATTGTTCCGATTTTTCGTGGAGCGGGATTTCGTCAATAACCGTGGTGACATTCTCTAATTCGGTTTTCTTAGAAACTGTAACAATGTCGATAATAGAGCTTACGTCTTGCCCTAAGACCATCTGGTTAAGGGTTTTACTAAAATTCTCATCATGGGCAAGCAAAGCATTGAGAACTTGCCAGACAACACTGTATCTCTTATTGTTTTTTAATGCCTCTTCTGGTGAAACACCAGCAGGAACACCAACCGGCAAAATGATATAGCCCATCTTTTTGCCTTTTGCACGACGCATCACACGTCCCACCGCCTGTATCACATCCACTTGGCTTTTACGCGGGTGTAAAAACATAACCGCATCAAGGGAAGGAACATCAACACCTTCTGAAAGGCAGCGTACATTGGTTAATATACGGCAGACATTCTCACCCGCATCTTCTTTCAACCAATCAAGTTTTATCGTACGGTTTTTGGCACCAGATTTTCCATTAATATGATCTGCTTGACAGTTAAGAAGGGGAATATTTTTATGGTTTTCATGAAGATTACGTAAATCTTTCTTAACTTCTTCATCGTTGAATGTTCTACATATGCGTTCAGAAGTATCAATATCTCTACAAAAAGCCAAAGCTCGATGCATGGGTCTTGTATCATCCCCAAGATCAATTTTCAGATCCATTTTGGTAAGCGCTTGATAACAACCCATGATCTTTGTTCTATCATCAAGAATAAGTTCATAATTCTCATCTGTCATCAGATGCTGGATAGATTTACTCACTTCTCCTTCATCAACACCTAAAACGATAATCTTGTAAGGCGTTAAAAGTCCATTTTTTACAGCATGGGAGAAACTATAAGAATAAAGGATTTTGCCATAAAGCTCTTCATCATCCATAGAAGCCAGAACAGCATCAATCTCATTAGCTTGTTTTTTGGCATTATCACTAAAGATACGAGGTGTTGCTGTCATATACAGACGTTTCTTGCCCCGAATAAGGCTATTATTATGAACCTTGATAAACTCAGATTCACTCTTGTCTGTTCCTAACACAGCTCCAGTGGTACGGTGTGCTTCATCACAAATGATCAGATCAAATTCGGGTAAAGCATATTTCTTTTGCGCATCCGAAATCACTTGGATCGAATGGTAGGTAGCAAAGACCACTGTCATTGTATCAGGAGAAGTCTTATTGGCTTTTTCTCCAAGCTTTTGAGAATCTGTTGTTGCTGGTAGAGCGAGATCCGAGACATCGAGTTCGGCAGCATCATCTTGGGCTTTACGACGCTTGCCAACTTGTGTATCAGAACACACCGCAAAGGAACGCAAGGGTATCTCTGTATCTGCTGTCCATTCTCTTATTGTTTGTGACATTAAAGAAAGAGAGGGGACAAGAAATAAAACACATTTACCTTGACCAGCAAGAGCTTCTGCTATCTTCAAACTGGTAAAGGTCTTTCCCGTTCCACACGCCATAATCAGCTTGCCACGGTCTGCTGTTTGTAAACCGTCACAAACAGCTTTAAGCGCTTCTTGTTGATGATCTAAAAGCTTTTTCGGTTCTTTTTTCTTAAGAGTAGCTTCCCCTTTGCTTTCAAAGGTTGACCAATCTATTTGACTGTTTTCCAGATCAAAAAGATTAATCCGTTGAATGCGGATTCCTTGTCCTTCACAGGTGAGATCGGCATTGTTACTCCAATTACCTTCGGTGCTATCAACCAGAATACGGCGTGTGAAGATCTTTTTTCCCGAGGCAGCAATAAAGCTATCAATATCTTCTTTCTTGATCTGATGATTTGCACTATAAAACTTACATTGAATAGCGGCATATCCTTCTTCATCACGAATTTTAGCAACCAGATCAATGCCGATATCACGCCCATCTTCCCCATGCTCTTTAGCCCATTCACAATAGGTTTGAACTTTTTCATATTCTTGGCATTGAAGCGGGTCTTGCGTCAAATAAGCAATCACAAACTTTTCAAAAGAAGTTCCTCTATCGCGCGCACTTTCTGTATGATCACGGTAGGATTGTAACAGAGAGCGTAATGTCAGTGGTTTGGTATGAGATTGAAGCATTTATAATAAAACCCCACCGCTTTATAAGCGTTGATCTATCGGTGTCAAAAAAACTCTAAATAGAGTTTGCTAGATCTATTAAAAACAAATAGCAATAATAAAATAAGAAAAGGGTGTTCAAGAGCCACAACCTGCTTAAAAAGAAATTTCATAAAGGCTACTTATCCACAGCCTATGACATGAGGTCAGATCAGCAAAATAGTGAATTTTGCTGTTTATTTCACGAGTCAATCAAGATAAATGAAGCATGTGCTTTTAAAATATCATAATGATTATTTTGAAACGTTTTATGAGGCAGTTTACAGATAGCTTTTGAAGGTTTTTCAAATCCTTAAAACCATCAAAACTCATAGATGAGGCGTTCTTTGAAGGTTCACTCTATGAATAAGGGGACATGGTTTAGCAAATTTATCCTTTATATTTATGGGGATATTGATGTATTAACTATTGACGGGCTAAACAGTTTTGTTTAGAGGTTTTCTCATATAAATGTGGGGGAGAGATC
>NZ_JBHIME010000069.1:0-3802 GCF_042193875.1 Bartonella sp. OC68QHHN
CCAACCAAAGCTACTCACCAATGCTGCACCTGAAACCGCAACCCCTCGAAACGCTGCCACAAGTAAAGTCATGGGTCGCAAGAGACGCAGCGCGCTCCTACCAAGCCCTGCCATCAATAACTTCAAGGAACGCCCTGAGGCTGCTAAGCCACGCCAGCTTGTTTTAAGCTTGCCGCTCACACCACCAAGCTTGATAAAAGAGCTGATCAATTGAAGAAGCCCGAGACGTGTGCCAGCAAAAGCAAAGCGCAACACACGCAGAGCAATGTTAAAAGCCATCAGAGCAGCAATGGTTTTGATAATGGCGCTTGTTAAAGTGGGATGGGCATTGGCCCATGCCATAAGCCCATTGGTAAAATTGCCAACACTTTCCATCAGACTGTTGACAGGGGGCAGAAGCACTTCACCAATGGTAATTCCCAAAGCCACAATACGGTTTTGCAAAAGTTCAAACTGCCTGATCGCACCGGTTGCTTGTTTGTCCGCCTCTTGCTCTACCGAGCCTTTAAAGACTTTCGGGTCTTTCACAAACTCTAAAGCTTTCCCTAACAATTCTGGATTGCCCACCAATTTGGCAAAATCGCCCGTGAAGTCCCGCCCTGCAATGGCAATCAGCGAGCGCATCCCCTGTTCTGATTTGGCTAAAACATCAAAAAAGCGGACCAAAGTGCCAGTGGCATCTTTATCCAGATCTTGCATAAATTTTTCACGGGAAAGCCCGATATTGGCAAAAGCATCTTCAATATGTTTACCTCCCGCCTGTATGCGGGCACTCATGGCATTAAAACCACGCGCGGCACTCTCAGGGACAATCCCAGCAGAAATCATTGCCGTACCAAATGCTGCGGTTTCCCGGGCAGTGAGCTTAAACATGGTTGCCGCACCAGTAGCGCGATTGGTAAAATCAGACACTTCACTGGCTTTTGCCGCCATGTGGTTCGAGAGATGATTGATCGCATCACCTAAATCTTCAATGCCTGCTTGATTAAGCTTAAAGACATTGCGCAACTTGGCAAAGCGCTCCCCAATCTGATCCCCCGTCATATCAAAAGCCACAGCTGCTTTGGCAGCGTAAATGCTAAAAGCCTCGAGATCTTGTTCACCAATTCCTGCTTGGCTGGCACTGGTCATCAGTTCCAAAACTTCACGCGCCGCTAGCGGAATCTTGGTGGAGGTTTCCAAAGCAAAACGGCGCAATTCCTTTAAGCGATCAAGGGGGGCATCCAGAACCTTTTCCAAGCCTTTCATCGATTGGTCAAATTGCATGGCTTTATAGAGCGGTGCAATTAAGGTTGCTGTTTGCGCAAGTGCACCCACCATGCGCCCCCGCGCTTGGATAAAAGCATTTTCCGCATTCTTTGTCGCATCCTCAAGATGCTCGGGGTCAAACCAATTTTTAAAGTGCTGCCTTGTCTTGTTTTGGAAATGCGCAACATCGCTACTGAAAGCTGCAAGATCCCGCTTGGCAGAAGCGATCCCCTCTTGCAGGTGATTAACAAAACGCACAACAAGGGAAACATCCATGATTGTCTCTTATCCTAACTGATGACTTTCATATTCTTGGGCTTTAAGGCGTGCAAGCTCTTCTCGATAGGCAATCACATCCAGCCAATCCATCTGGTTAATTTCTGAAGGCACCCAGTGATAATAAAGGGCTAGTTCTGCTCCAAATTGTCCGGCAGAGAGGATTGGCGTTGCGTAAAAAAAGCAAAAAAAGCCTTGAAAACAGCAATAATGTCAACAACATCAAGACGATTAATCAATTCAACCGTTTCATGAGACATATCGGCTAAAAGCACGGCTATTCCTTCCATAGCCTCATGGGTGAGCAATGCCTCACAAAGCTTAAGAACAAGAATATCATTGCTCAAGGTTGTTTTATCCTCTTCTATAGTGGGCAGAACGAGCTCTACCAACTGCGGTCCAATCAACACTGCTAATTGGCGTGCTTGCTTGAAGTTTGGGCGATAAAAGGTCAGTTTCTTGCAGAGAGATTCTTTGCCACCTTTATCCTGATAAAGAAGCGGAACCTGCAATTCCACGTCAATGCTGGTTTGTAAACTTGTCATGATCAATTCCTATAAATGAGCGCCCTATCAATAATGAGAGCTTATAGATTGAGAATAGAGCGGCGGCGAGAACCGATCTCTTGTCCGTTTCGGACAAGCCAACCGCCCCGTTTAAAAGAAAAGCGGTGCAAAACAGAACCGTCCCAAAATTCCGTATAGTCCCAAACATTTTTGATCTCGCAATCATAGCCCGTTGCTTTCCCAGCTGTTAAGCCTTCACTATCCACTTTCACCAAACGCCCTGTAACATCAATGGAATGTTCATGCTCGCGTCCATCTTCTTCAGAGATCACATGTTTTTTGCCAGTGAATTTATGACGAAGACCAGGAGAACCAGCAAAGATGCCGATAATTTCGGGAGTATGGCTGCGGATTTTCATTTGTAAACTCAAAGCTTTCACACCAAGACCGCTCACATCAATTTGCATATCAGAACCACCCGGTTGATAGGTTTCGGTGATTTCTTCTAAAGTGGGCAGTTTCAATGTTTCGAGATCAAGGTGAAGATTCACATCATCATCAACAATCAGCGTAAAACCGCGTACAATGCGTAAAGTCATGCTCTAACTCCTTGCTGCTTTGCGATAAGTTTCAAGCGTATCGCCAAATTGATAAGTCATTTTCTTTTGGATATCTTGCGCCAAACGGTCAAAATAAGCGCTATTGCGCCGGCTGCCGAAACTCAAATTTTCTAGAGGAGGCACTTCTTCTGCATCAAATTCCACCCGCAATTTCCCCAGCTGTAAAGTACTGTTGGAATTTAAATCGCGGTCAAACCAAACCCGCCCACCCAAAAGCGCTCCACGCGCAATCAGATCATCAAGAAACTGCGTGAGGCTGCGGGTGATAGCAATGACATGTTGACCAGTAAGGTTTTCATCATTCGCCCAAGGGCGGAAACTGTTAATGATGGTTTTTTCCAATGCTGCACGGGTGCGCACCACATTGACAAAGCGCCACAATGGGTCACTGGAAGTGGTATGATTTCCCCATAAAATGCGTCCATTGGCAGCCATTTGTCCCACAGAATTATTTAAATGCGCATTTTGGCTAAGCCGTGCTGGAATAAAGGTCGCAATATCGGCTTGATTGAGGCGATTTGCCTCATGATCGATTTCGCCATCAAAATAGCTAATGGGGCGCGCCGTGCCTAAAATGCCTTTGACATCTTGGTTTGAAGGAGACCAAAAAACACCGCCCCTTTGCTTATCCCGTTTGATAAACATCGCCGCTGCAAAAGGACTTGCGGGTTTTATACTCCACCCCCCATCACTATTTGCCACTCGTACAAAGGGATCAATCAGATAACAAAAGCGTGAGGAAAAATCTGCGCGAGTGGCAAGACTTTCTTCCGTGTTTTTACCCCCCGTATCAAAAACCGCAATCGCTTGTAGCTTTTCTGCCACTTGTTCCAAGGCGTCTGCCACGGGGTTTTTGCCATTATCAAGGCGCCCTGCACTATAAGCCGGTGCCAGTAAAATCCCAGGCTCCACCCCTAAATGCCCCCGTGCATGTTTTAGCGCATGCACACCGGTCAAAGCCGTATTTGATCCCACCATTTCGGCTTGTGTCTCAGAAATGGTTGATTTTTCTTCCACCCGCACAAGAATAATTTGTGCCTCGATCCCTTGCGCACACACAGCGTTGATGACATCAAGAGCCGTGCCTCTTGCCCCAAGCTTTTGGATTTTTTCTGTCTCATGGCTAAAAATAAGGACAGGCTCATCGAGGGG
>NZ_JBHIME010000061.1:0-4248 GCF_042193875.1 Bartonella sp. OC68QHHN
ATTTTCCTCTACCTTTTTAGGGTTTCTTTACCGCTTTTGGAACATAATTGTCAAAAAGACATTGTATCTCCAGCATATTCAAGGAGATACAACATGGAAACTCGCATTCCTGAAGACACACCATTTGATACGAATTTTCTAGGAGACAGATCTCTAGAAACAAAATATCCATTTTTTCACACGCCGATTTCATGGTCCGCAATTTTTGCGGGACTTGTGACAGCCCTAGCCACTTCAATCTGCCTCTCTTTTCTGGTAGCAGCTTTAGGCTTAAGCCAAATGGATTTCACCTCTTCAACGCCATTTGAAGGCTCTTTCCTCTCCTTTGGCGTAGGTTCTGTTATCGTTACCGTGATTAGCCTAGCCTTGGGAGGCTTTGTAGCGGGACGTTTTGCTGAATCGTCAGGGACTCTTCATGGCTTTCTCACTTGGGCTCTCATAACATTATTGATGACCCTCCAAGCCATTCACATGGTTTCTAGTACAGCAAAGATAGGAGCTAAAACTGCTCCAGAAAACAGCTCCATGGTCCAACAAACCGTTGCCAGCCTCAAAACCAATATTTCCCCTATACTTGCAAAATTAAACAGCGAAAGTCTTGAAAAGTTTTTTGCAAAGAACAGTGACAATAGCATCAATTTTGACCAACTTGATAATGAATTGCGCACTCTTCTCAATAAAAGCGACATTCCTGCTCTCAACCCTGATCGCTTGAAACAAACCTATCAAGCTGCACTCAACGATATTGGTTCTGCGATAACAGCTTTCAAAAATGATCCTTCTCACTATCGCACCACTTTAAAAAATCTTGGTGAGCGCCTGTCTGATCGTGTAGAAGATCTCACGACAAAATTTAATCGAAGTGATATCGTCAATACCCTTATGAACGATGGTATGACCCGTGCGGATGCACAAAGAACAGCCAACAATGCGCTTCATATTTATCAGACAGCAGAGGCAAGAACTGCTCAGGCAATTGAAGCCCTTGAAGAACAGGCAGAAACACTCTCCGACAATCTTGAGGATACTATCAAGGGAGCAAAAAACACTGCAACTAAAGCCACAAAAACAGCCTCCAATATGGGATGGTGGGGCTTTCTAGGCAGCCTGATTGGTGCCATTATTTCGAGTGTGTTTGGCTATTATGGTTATAGAAGCCGTAGAGACTCTTTCAAGTTTTAAAAACTTGTGGTTCAGAAAGTATAAAACCAACAAAAAAAAGCTGTACAGAGTGTACAGCTTTTTTTGTAAATTCTTCTTGATCACTTTAAAATTCAGCCCTCTTCTTTAAGATGCTCTTTGCAATAAACATTGTATTTGACAAAAATAAAACCCATACTAGGGTGGAGCGAATGGTAATCTTTTTATTTTAGTTATCATTGATTTTTTTATCAACTATAAGGGGGAGAATATATGAATATTTCACTTAATGGAAGTAGAAAACGTTATTGAATTAGTTACTGAGGAGCTTCAGCCAACAAGGGGGTACTAAATATGCTCAACGCAGCAATATTCAAGTTTATCAAAATGAGCTTGATATGAATGGTTCACTGGAAGTTTAGTGATGTATTGTTGGTGCAAATCTGCTTATACATCCAAATTTAAAAAAGTTAAGCGTGTTTAATGAGCATATTTGAATTGTTTTCTAAAGACTTTTCTCAAAAAATTTGGGCTAAGCAAGCAGCTGAGTTATCGGTTTCAAACATCTCTTTCCATGAAGGGGATGTTTTGGATGCTCTAAGGCAATATACAGAGAATCCAAATCAACTCTTAGCACTTAATCCTAAATCCGAAGTAGTAACAGTTATTAATGGAGTACGTAGCACACATCCTCTTCCAAAATTTCTCGTTTTTGACACAGATAGAACTATAGAAGGCTACACTGCCCGCGTTGACCAATATACCGAAGGGCAAGAATGAGCCGGTCATGTATTATGGATTATACGCTGCAATCCCTCTTCTGTGGGATGCAGCAAAACACTTTGCAGATCAATTAGCACATTCTTTAGGTTTTAGACCCGGTGGACGTGTGGATATTGCCTGCTTCATTTAGCCGATATTCTTCTACTCATGTTGGAGTCCATGTAGATCACGCGCATAATTTTGGTTTTACTCTCCAAGATGACAAGACAATGTTTGCATGGACCAGCACACGAAAAGACCTCCAAGGGCTAAAATATCCTGAATATAAGGAGCATAAATCCACAGCAATTGCGCTGCAAAATTGTAGAGATCGTAATGTCAATATCTCTTTTTGGGAAATGGCACACGATGCGCAACATCATAGAGAAGATGTCATGCATTTTCTCCATCTTGATGATAAGACAAAACCTGACGTGCGTGCATCAGGAAGAGCAAGTTTAAACCCTGATAATGCTTTTCAACACTCCGCGCTAAACGCTGCAATTGCAAATTGCACCTTAAAACGCCATATACTCATTTCTCAATTAATTTGCGATACAAGTTCGCGTTTATGCGTCGGTCGCCCTCTTGTTAACGTCTCTGAAATTGAAAGTGAAATCTCTCTTCACTCATCCGCTACGCTGCAATGGGTTCCCTTGCTTGAAACAAAAGAACTGCTCCTCGCAGCAAACAGGCATTGCGCCAGTTTTGAGTATAGCGATTATTTACATAGCTTCCTGTCTCAACTTTCATCGGGAAAGAAACTTGACATAGCAAAATGAAATGATAACCTGCATGATACAGCGCAAATTACATTTGCTTTACACTTAGCAGAAAGCACAGCATCTATTTTCATGCTCCTGTTATCAGGGCCGGCGCAATTTGTGTGGGACCAATTGCACCACGCCTCTTGCATCGCTTCCAACCAGCACAAACAGTCCCCATTGTTTTATTGTTTGAAGCACTCTTTATAGCCACAGCTGCAATCGCCAACCAGTTTTGGGTTTATATTGCACTTTCTTTCGCACTAGGTTGTGCTGGCTCAATCTTTTAGTCCGCAATCCTCGTTTCCGTCCCCGAATTTGCAAACAATGATCAGCAACTAGACTGTATAAACCGCATTATCCAAACAGTCCGGAATCTTGGTTACATTGCCGGACCACTGTTAGGGGATGTGTTGTATGGTCTATCAAACGGGCAAAAAGGATTGTTTGCGCTTTCAATCATGGTTCTTTGTGCAACCTTCATCACTCTCTTTTGTTTTAAAAGTCTAAAACTTCATACGCAAACAATCAACACAGCGCCGCAAAGCAAAAAAGGGCTAGATTTAATGGGTCTCTTGCTTAAAAAAAATGTTGTCTATGCTCTTGCTCCCCTCATCCTCACCCTCATCCTCACCTCAGCTCTTAATGTGTTGTCGATTGTCCGCATTCGTACGGATCTCAACTTAAGCGCTGAAACCTATGGAATGATCACAAACATGATAAGTCTTGTCCTCGTGGTTGGTCCACTCTGTTTCTCAAGCCTTTTCCACCGCTTTGGCAATGCCGCTGGTGCATTATTGGCTTTAGCATTTTCTGCTTTTCCTTCATGCACATTGTATGGCTCATTTTTTCATCCTTGGGGGTGCAAACGGCGTGCAAAATGCCCTGATAGAAAGCTTTATGATGAAAGCCATTCAAAAAGAACAGCGAAACAGTCAAATGCCCGCCTATCTCTCATCATACAAACATCCGTATGTATTGGCTTCATAGGAGCCGGTTTTGTCCATGTGCATCGATATCCAAAGCACGCTGTTTATCGTTGGCATCGCCACAATGATCGCAGGCATTTTAGGTTTTATCTTGAACAGTGCCGTACAAAAAAAGGAATTTTATAATGGTTAATGGACTTTGCTATCTTTCCGTCTAACCGCAAAAAACTGCATTTTCACAGCAAACTCAATTTCACTGAGTCTAGGTTGGAAACAACGAAGAAGTCCTTTATGCCATTCATGCAGGGAGTAACTTATCCGACAAGGAATTTTGCTACCTTAAGATCGTTATAGTTAAAGCTACCATTTACTAGGGGGGGGATCAATTCAATACCTGTACATCTCCTCTCAACCTTCTAGCACCAAGCAAGCGTCAGACTGAATCCGTCGAGTTTGAAAACTAACCCATATTCATGGCCAAGGTGGTGCAAATACCCGAGTGTATTTTATGTTAACTTAATAGATCAAATATCCATGATTGCCTTTACGAAGCGCTTTATCTGTTATATAACGAGAAGCTTTTCAATGAAAAATCATTAATTTTTTAAATAAATTATATTCCCACAATCACCATGATAGAATGTGGGGGGGGG
>NZ_JBHIME010000031.1:0-4348 GCF_042193875.1 Bartonella sp. OC68QHHN
TCAAAAAGATCCGCAAAAACGGGCGAAAATATATGCTGATTTACAACGTGAACTTATGCAAAAAGGACCTTATGCGTTTATCTATCAGAAATATGGCGTTGTCGCTATGACACCGGATATAAAAAAGTGGGTTTGGAATAGTGCACCACATATTTTTTATAGTAAAATTGAAAAATAAGCATGTCTTCAATGTTGTTCAATAGATACAGGACATCGTCATGATATATTCGGCGTATTGTATAAATTTTCAAGCTTTGCAATACGTTGAAGATCATAGGTAATGCGTGATATATTGTTGAATGTCTTTTCAAGACATTGTTTAAGGAGATTTTTCATTCTCATTAGAGGTGTGTTTGTGTAGAGGTTAAGATTGAATATTTTAACTTCTATTGATACAATTCTCAGATGGAATAATGACTCTGGAGATCCCCATACAACGGCTTCAAGCTTTTTTACAACCCTGATAATCGTTTGAAATTGAAAATATAAGCTATTCTAGCTGGTGTTATGGGTATTTTGATGAAGCTATAAATAAAAAGTTTAAAGATGTGTTGTTTCAAAAAGATTCACAGAAACGGGCGTAAAGAATTGAACAATGGTAAGTTTGTTTAGCGAAAAAACAGGTGTAACAAATGTGGCAGAATTTACTGTTTCCGAAATAGCAGGGGCTCTAAAGCGTGTTGTTGAAGAAAAGTTTGGTTATGTACGGGTGCGTGGGGAGATATCAGGTTATCGTGGTACTCATGCTTCGGGACATGCTTATTTTGCTTTAAAAGATGATAAGGCACGGTTGGAAGCTGTTATTTGGCGTGGAGTGATGGAAAAGCTCAAATTTCCTCCTGAAGAAGGGATGGAAGTGGTTGCTGTTGGTAAACTTACAACTTATCCAGGGTCATCGAAATATCAAATTGTCATTGAGGCTCTTGAACCAACGGGGGTTGGTGCTTTGATGACACTTCTTGAAAATCGTAAGAAAAAGTTTGTGGAAGAAGGCTTATTTGATGAAGCAAAGAAAAAACCTTTGCCTTATATGCCCCGAATTATAGGCGTTGTAACATCACCAACAGGTGCTGTTATTCGTGATATTATTCATCGTATATCCGATCGTTTTCCTTTACATATTTTGGTTTGGCCTGTACGTGTTCAGGGGGAAACAAGTGGGAGAGAGGTAGCTGTTGCTGTTGAAGGTTTTAATGCTCTTGCTCCAGGAGGACTTATTCCAAAGCCTGATCTTATTATTATTGCACGGGGAGGGGGAAGTTTAGAAGATTTGTGGGGGTTTAATGATGAAGCTGTTGTTCGTGCTGTTTATGCCTCTGCTCTTCCCGTTATTTCTGCTGTTGGGCATGAAACGGACTGGACTTTGATTGATTATGTCGCTGATTGGCGTTCTCCAACTCCTACAGGAGCGGCAGAAAAGGCTGTTCCCGTTAAGCTTGATCTTGAAGTGTGTGTTGCGTCTCTTGGGGCACGTTTGCGCAAGGGACTTGTGCGTTCTTTTGATTTTCATCAACAAAAGTTGCGTGCAGCCAGACGTGGTCTTCCCACTGTCGACCAACTTTTTGCTTTACCACGGCGTGGTTTTGATGAAATTTCAAATCGATTACAGCGTGCTCTTTGTGTGAGCTACGATAAAAAACGTTTTTCTTTTCATACTCTTTGTTTACGTCTTTCGCTACGCTTGTTAAATAGTGAAAAAGCACAACGCAATACAAAGGAATATACGGCGCGCCTTCATCGTGCTTTTGTGCGTAGTGTGGAAAAACAACGGGCTCAAATGGAGCTTGCATTTAGGCTTTTAAAAAGCACTTCTTATCAAAATATTTTAGAGCGTGGTTTTGTTTTAGCTTTGGGAAAAGATAATAAGCCCATTAAACGGTTGACTCAGTTTCCTGAAACAGGGCAAATAAATTTACGCTTTTTTGATGGTGATATCAGTGTTGCAATACAAGAACCTGTTTTTTCTAAACGTTCAAAATACAAGCAGATAAAGTCACTAAGCGATGATCAAGGAACTCTCTTTTAATACGGTTAATGCCATGCTTGCAGAAGGGCTTCTTAAGGGAGTGGATGGAAAAGTTCGTTGCGCATGGGCTGGAACGGATCCACTTTATTGTGCTTATCATGATAACGAATGGGGAAAACCTGTTTTTGAGGATATCCGTTTGTTTGAAAAAATTTGTCTTGAAGGTTTCCAAGCGGGGCTTTCTTGGTTTACAATTTTAAAAAAACGCTCTTTTTTTCGTATTGCATTTGATCACTTTGACTTTGAAAAGATTGCTCATTATGATGAGCTAAAGGTGCAAATGTTAATGCAGAATAAAGACATTGTTCGCCATCGAGGAAAAATTCAATCAGTGCTTAATAATGCACTTAGAGCACAGGAAATTATAATAAAGTGGGGGAGCTTGTCCCACTATTTTTGGTCTTTTCAGCCACCACAATCAGAGCGTTATGAAAAGATAGACTTTCAAACACTGTCGGCTCATCCTATAACCCCTGCTTCTTTTCGTCTTTCTCAAGACTTGAAGAAACGTGGCTGGACATTTATTGGTCCTACAATTTGTTATGCTTTTATGCAGTCCGTAGGGATTGTTAATGATCATCTTGAAGGATGTTTTTGTCGATAAATTGGCAAACTTTCTTTTGTAAGGGGAATGATCAATAGAATAATAATTAAATTGTTTAACAAATGTATAGATTATACAACTCCACTGTATAAGATAATTGAAATATACAAACTATACAATACAATATTAATGATTTTCTACTGTTGTTGGCACTCAAACCGATAAAGGTATAATTTTGAGGATGAAAAAACAGATGCAAAAAGGAGTGATACCTTAACTGTCATATCTGAAGTTAGATAATAGTAATGTCTTGTATGTTTTAAAGAAACATCTAGTGTACCAAAGCCCATTTTGCGATGCAGCCCGTGAATGATATAATAGTAAATCCATTGTGCACTCCATCTTTACACTTATGAAGGAGAAAATCGTCACCATCACACACTTTACGAGATCTTAATGTTGTGCAACAGTCCTTGGCATTTGAAATGGTTCAGAAGAGGTGTTTTTATTTCTGTTAATGACATGACCGTTATAATAAGTAATGAATATTTTATTCATGTTTATTGGCGAATGCAAAGTGGTTTTTAGATGGGGTGCTGTTGTTGCATTGTTATATTTTACTTGGGTTATATGACTGTTGGTTTATTTGTGTGTAGGTCGATTGCCCAATACTTACCTAGGCAATATAAAATGAAATGCAGCGACGAAAAATTGAAATTAAATGACTCAAGCTGCTTGTGTTGGGTTTTATTATCTGATAGCTTTCTTCTATTAGAGAGTGATCTTGCCGCGTGTGCGCTCCAATTTTTTGGAAGATGATTAAGCTCAGGCAGGTTTGTATCCACTACATCGCTTAGTTGAATCTCTTTATGTTTCTGCTGGAAACGAGAGTTTTGTTGCAGTATGTTGTTTTCTGTTCTATTTTTATAGTGTTAAAGCAATGAGGCACACTAAAGGTTAGAAGGGTTTATATTCGTTATGTCTTTGGGGGAGGTGGTCTAATGAATTTTGTTTTTATCGATGGAGAAGTGCATTTTAGTGTGTATTCTTTTATTCCAAGCTTTATCTCTCAAAAGATAAAGCTTGGAAGGGATGATTCTTCTTATTGTTCCTTTATCTTTGTTAACGTGTTTGGTTTTGTTGGTAAAAACGTAAGACTTTTGACACTTAGGTTTCAAAAGATTAGGCAGATTTTTGTAAGGGGATAGAGTTTTAGAAAAGATCTTTATCTTATGTCTTTCTGCTGTTTTAGTGCAGTCTTGATCATGTAGTAAAGATGCGCCGCATCTTAAAATTGAGCATTTGAGGAGAATGACGATTTTTAAAGTTTACATATTTTATTTTAAATACTGCCTAAAGGAATAGAATAGTGAATTCATAAATCTTTGTGCAATAATTTTTTTAAACTTACCATTTGGGGGGCTGCAAGGCTTATCATTTTGATGATTAATGGGGGCTGATATACTGCATTATCGTATGCAAAGAAAGGTTATGAAAAGAATGTGATACTGGTTAGCAAAACATATATTGCATGTTCGCTATAGTTTGATTGAGACGTAAGACAATGAATTTATAAAGTAAATGACTCTGTATAGGCGATTAGAATGTATTTGTTCAATGTGTATAATTATAAATTTGCTATGTTATTTTAGTGTAATTAATTAATAAAAAATAAATAAAGGGAAAAGTTTATGAATTTAAAAAGAAAAATATTGAAAAGTAGCGGATCTCTTGTTTCTGCTCTTATGGCACTGGGGGTAGTTGTACAACAGGTTCCA
>NZ_JBHIME010000077.1:0-5112 GCF_042193875.1 Bartonella sp. OC68QHHN
AAAGGACGTAAAACAAAACAGTCCCTTCAGGCTATTTTAGGTGTACGCTATAGTTTTTAATTATATGGTTATTTTTTGATTATCTTTAAATGTAGGATTGTTTTTAAAGGTCTTTAATGAAGGTTCAGAGAACAATTTTTCAGAGTATGAAGATTCGCTTTTCATGATAAACTGTATACCCTTATATACTTTATTATGTATTACTTTTTTCTTTGATAAGAAAACTCTGAGGAAATGCTAAAGAAGCATTATAAAAACGCCCTTATATTCTTGATCAAAAAAGTATTTAAAAAACTGTAAAGAACAGTTTTTTATTAGATAAGAAAGATTTTTAAGGAGGATTTTTTGCAATCTAAGGTTGAAAATATGTTTTGTAGAGCTAATTATCTTTATTGTCTATGCAGGCGTGAAGGGGGGAGGATATGGCTCTACAATATAAATGGAAACGGTATTATTGGGTACTCATGTTGAGCAGCTGTTTTGTGCAAGCTGCTGCTGCAAATGAGGGGGGAATACCACTTTTTTGTCAATCTTCAAGTTATGAAAATGGCAAAATATTTCAGGATCAATACAATGAGGATATGAAAACAGGACGATGCATACTCGGAGCATCTAATGATGTTACTATAAAGACGCGCAATGAATTAAACTTTTTAAAAAAGCCTAGCGATTTTATTGAGGATAAGGGCGCTAGAGTGTTTGCGAGTCAACAGAAGCTCGACAACAGTCATCCTAACAATGTTGGAGATAATGTACAAGAACAAAATATTGCGTTTCTTAAAAAACCTGAACTTATCTTCATTAAAGATGGGGCATTGTTAGAAAATTATGTCCTTGATAATGAAGGTAAAGCATACATTTCAAATGATGGCGAGAGTGATAGCCCAGGGCGATCCATTAATAACACTGTAAGAAATGGTGCAGAGCTTTATGTGTATGCAGGAGGTCTCAGTGAAAATAGTAAAATTGAACATGGTGGAACTGAAATTGTTGAGGCTTTAAAGGGAAAACAAGGCTTTTCGAAAAATGCTGTCGTTAAAGAAGGTGGACAACAAAGTGTTGGAAATGGAGGAAAAGTAGAGGGGACTAAAATTTATGGTGGTGAGCAACTTGTTTTCGGGGAGGGGAATGTTGGAGGAGAGGTTAAAGGGAGTAGTGCTTCTCATACTGTCATTTATGGTCAAGATGAAACACTAGGTCAACAAAAAGTATATGATGGCGGAAAAGTTTGGAATACGAAAGTTATGCGAGGGGGCGTACAAGAGGTTGGAAAAAAATCTCAAAGTGCTAAAAATGGTGGTTTTACATTTGATACAGAAGTTTTTGGCGGTGGTAAACAGCGTATCTTAAAAGGCGGTAAGGCTATTGGAGTTACTTTAAATGAGAGCGCTATTCAGGAAATATATGCTGATGGATCTGTAAAAAATCTAACAATGAATGATGAAACAAAATCATGGGTGCATGCTGGGGCTACATTAGAAGGAAAGACACAGGTAAATCATTCTGGACAGCTTCATCTTTATGCTGGGAATGATCAACATCGTACCATAGTAGAAGATATTATTTTAAATGGAAAAGATACAAAACTGTACTCTATTACTGATGAGTTTGATGGAAAAAGTTCTTTGATACAAAAATTAAGTGGTGAAGGGAGTGTTATTTTTTCGTTTACAGGTTCTGATCCATATTATTCTCAGCTTCATGTGAATAATCTTTCAGGAAATTTACATTTCGCGTTCAATACTACGATTGCCCATAGCCGTGGTGATTATCTCTTGGTTGAGAAAGGTACTGGGAATCATACGATAAGTGTTGCTGATTCTGGAGTTGAAATCACGGATCCTTTTTCAAATAAGCGTGATTTAATTATGGATCAAAGTGGTGGAGCACATTTTACGCTGACAGATTTTAAGGGTGACAAAATTAACGCCATTGATGGTGGAACTTATATGTATGATTTGAAAGAAAGAAAGGATGAAAATGGAAAAGTTTGGTTTTTATCGGCAGACCGCCTCAGTGGACCAGAAACCTCTATTCCAGATCCGACAAATCCGTTTGTTCCTGGTGAAACATCAACAACCCCCTCTACAGATGCAGTGTTAACGTTGTCCGTAGTTCCTGGACTTGTTTTTAACAATGAGTTGCAAATTGTACGGAATGCTAGAAAAATTTTGGACAGAAATAGGAAAGATATCGAACTATGGACTTATGGAATTAAGAGCAGAGGACGTATTGCGACAGGCCATACACACTTTAAGCTTGGGCAGACAGGTTTAGTCTTTGGTGCTGATCAGTGGAGTGGATTAAGGCATGGAGAGTTGTATGTTGGTGGTTTCGGTAGTTATGATCAAGCACGTATTTCTCATGCACGAGGTGGTGACAGCGATCTGAGCTCTTATAGCATTGGAACTTATGCAACTTATTTTGATCATCGTGGATGGTATATGGATGGTGTTTTGAAATATAATTATTACCGAGATAATTTGAAAGCCATCTCAACGAATGATCTAGCTATTCAAAGTCATTATAATCAGTGGGCGATAGGTGGGTCATTTGAGATTGGTTGTTATTTTGTACCGGCACAGAATACTTGGATGCAGCCTTATATCAAGCTAACAGGTTTGCAGGTTGAAGGTAAAAAAATAAAACTTTCAAATGGAATGATAGGTGATCTAAGTCCATTGATTTCATTCCGCAGTGAAGTTGGATTAACTGCAGGACATGAATTTTTTGTGAATTCAGAAACTTCATTAACAGCTTACATTATGGCAGCTTGGTTGCGTGAGAATATAAATAATAATTATACGACAATTAATAACCAGCATAAATTTATCACAGACTTATCGGGTAATGCAGGTAAATTGGGAATTGGTTTAAACGGTTCGGTCAATGATAAACTGACACTTTATGCGGAAGCACATTATCTAAAAGGACATAAGATTAAGAATGCTCTTCAAGGTATTTTAGGATTACGCTATAGTTTCTAAATATATGTGTGCACGGCTGATTAACTTTATGGATGTAATTGCTTTGCAAGTTTAAACAGATAACGCTCGATTTTGGTTTCTCCAGAGTATAGAGATCTTCTCAAACAGTAAAGATATCTTTATACTCTCCTTTAAAAGCACGAGCATTTTTTTCATCTAACTTCAAATATTGAAAATTGTTCCTTGAACTCAAGTGAACAATTTGAGTTTTATTCAGATTTTCTGCCTTAAGTTAGAACTTTCTATCTGCTTATAGATACACAACTTAAGGTTGTTTATATTAAAAAATACACTTTAAAAGTGTTTTTAAACATAAATAAAACACATTACGATACAATCTAAGATGAGTTACCTACGTAGCCGTGGGATATTTTTCTAAATAATTGAAAGTGGAGTGTCGATAATGCAGTATAAACATAAGCTAAGTTTTTCAGTATTGATGATCAGCAGTTGTCTTGTACAAGTTGCAAGTGCAGTTGAAAACAGGAATGGAGAGCTAACAATAGTAGAACACGTAGGAAATGGAGCAGAGATACCAAAAGGTTCAGCACTGATTACAAATAATTTTCCTAGGAGTAAGAGTAAAATTGGAGATGGTAGTGTTGAGATTGTTGAAAATAGAGCAACTTCTGTAGGTTCCACTATTAAAAAAGGAGGGATGCAAATAGTTACACGTGGAGGAAATGCAATAGATACTAAAATCCTTGGTGGTAAGCAGTTTATTCATGAAGAGCCAAATCTTGACCTTACAAGCGTGGAGAGAAAAAGTAGTGCATATAATTCTACAGTTTCGGGGGATGGTGGAGCAGTGGGACAGCAGAATGTGTATGATGGAGCGTGGGTTTGGTATACGAAAGTGGGAGATAACGGAGAACAAAATCTTTATGCAGTACAAAGAAAAGAGGGGGGGAAAACAATGTATACTGAGGTCTCTGGGAATGGGAGACAGCACGTCTTAGGGTATGCAGAGTCTTATGCTACTACTTTGAAGGGGCAGGCTATTCAAGTTGTATATTCTGAAGGGTTTGTGGATACTTTAACAATTACGGATTCTGCTAGGTCATGGTTTCACTCTGGTATTCAGAGAGTTGTTGGAGAAGTAAGGATCAATAATAAAGGCGAACTTTATTTATTCGCTGGTGATAGGACAAATCATACTACTAAGAAAAAAATTCCTATAGAAGGGAGAGTGGATGAAATAATATTTGAGGTTGGTGAACGGAATATAGGAGAAAAAACTCAAATTGAAATTGAAGATTTAGGGGGGCACGGAGGAACTGTTATTTTTACTTCTATCCCCTATGATCCACGACATATTTCACTTCATGTTGAGAAACTTTCAGGGGATTTACATTTTCGATTCAATATTAGTGCTACGGGGAATTTCAGTGATTACTTGTCGATTGATGAGGGCGCAGGTAATCACAAAATAAGCGTTGCAGATTCTGGTCGTGAAATTACAGGTCCTCTCTCAGAAAGGAATAGTTTGGTTACTGAACTTCCGTTAATTACCGATAGAAGCCAAGATGGAGGGGCTAATTTTACTCTGGCAGATTTTTTGGGCAAGGACATTGTAGCTGTTGATGGTGGAACCTATCAGTATCAATTGCTGAAGAGAGAAAGATGTGCTAGTTCTAGTGGTAGTGCTACAATTTGGTATTTAAGTAGATCCTCTGAAAATGCAGAACATTCTAATACTGAAACACAGTGTGTAAACAAGAAAACGAAGGTCCCTGTTGCATTATCTGATCAAAGTTCTCCTTCTGGAGAAAAAAATACCGGTCCTCGTAAATCTACTAAAAAAGAGCAATCCAAACCACGTCCTCCACGTCATTTAAGAGAAACACAGAATGTTTCTAGTGTTTCGGGATCTCCTTCTCAAGAAAATCGGACTCGTGTGGTTTCCCCTCTAGCAAGTCCTCCTCATTTTTCTGATGGAAAGCAACAGGCTGCTGTTTCAGAATCTTCTCAATCTTTAGCCGATCAAATGATTTTGCGTCCAGTTCATGAAGAACAACCTTCTCCACAATTAGGTGAGACGCTTTCAGTTTCTCACTTTTTAACCACTCCCTCTACAGATGCGGTATTGTCTATGTCTGTGGCTCCAGCGATGGTTTTTCACAAT
>NZ_JBHIME010000065.1:0-5433 GCF_042193875.1 Bartonella sp. OC68QHHN
CATTAACCACCTCCCCGCCTAAAAGACGAGGAGATAAATCATGTTTTACGTCTAAGCTGCTTTTGTGGCAGGGCGCTCCGAAGTAGGAGCATAGGCTTTCAACAAAGAATCCGTGCTATGTGGTAGCTCTGAAGCTCCAAAATCTGTTAGAATTGCCAAGATTTTTGTAATATTGGGCACGTCATCTTGAAGCTTTAAAACTAGAACCTTTTCTATTGCATTCATAGTTTGAACCAGAGCACTACAATCTTTGTCGCTTACATTTTCATCATTAGAAAATTGAAACAAAGCCATCCATAAATCACATAAAAAGTCGATACTGGTATTCATTGTACACCCCCAAAGATTTGTTCTCTCAAACATGCCAATCCTCTGGATGTGATTTTCGTTGAAGGCAGGACCTTTTCTGTACCATCCGGTCTTTGAATGGTAATAGCAGGGCAGTCCATGAATCCTTTCTTTATTTTGTCCTGATAAGGTAACAGAGGCGCCCCTGGAGCACGACGATAGACCCAATCGTTTTGTCGCAAGTAATCCGTTAAATCTTTTGGTCGTACCTCTAGCATTTTCGCTGCTTCTATCAAACCGAACAAACCATCAGAACGCTTTAAACCATCCAAAGCTTTTGCTTTTGGTGTTAATTCGGCAATAACATGGTCTTTCTGCTCAATTTGGCTTTGTAAGTGATTCAAAACACCAAGCAATGCTTCGGGTTTGGAGTAGTCAACTTGTGGTGCAGGTATTTGTGGTGTTGCTACTTGTTTCAAGAGCCGTTCGCATTTGATAAAGTATAAACGAGCCTCTCTACCTTTCTTATTGTTCTCAAGCATAGAAAGCTCTTTTGCTACACTTAAAGTTAGATGATAATCTTTACGATTGTGACCACCCCTGCCTTTGCTTCCCAAAATAGGGAAGCAAACAAAGTCTTGATTTTCTACCAAATTATATTTGTTGATACGTTCAGTAATCCAGTCCGCAAATTTTTTACCTACTTCTAAAAAACTATGCAATTTACGTGCATTTACTGTTTGAACAGTATCACCATCAATGACCTGTTCTGTAATTTCTATAAGAGTGTTCATGATGAACTCCTTGTTGATTAATGTTTGTTAATGACATTTTTTATAAAAATGCCGGGTGCTAACAAACACGGCAACAAGCCCGTCGTTATGCCTTTCCCCCGAAAGGGTATTGTATAGCATAACCACACCCGACCCCACTATTATATGCGCGTAGCATATAATGAGTCAAAGTCTTTAATGCACAGAAGACTGATTATTTCGGTAACCAATCCGCTTGTTGTTTTAAGGTGTTTGTTAGGCACCTTTGTACGAATCTAACGGTTTTAAACATTTTGTCAAGTCGCTCGTCAGAGCGGCTTTTTACCTCTCATTTTTTCCCATTCATTTTCATTCACCAATATTTTAAAGGAGCATAAAGTATGGCAACAGGTTTTCTACACGGTGTTGAAGTTGTCGAGGTTGACGACGGCACCCGCCCCCTTCGCGCGGTACAATCGGCAGTTATCGGGATTGTTGGCACGGCGCCCGATGCCGATGACCGAGCCTTCCCCCTTAACACACCGGTTTTGGTAACGGGCTCTCTTTCACAAGCCGCTAAACTGGATAAAACAGGCAAGCGTCAAGGCACCCTACCCAATGCCCTTGATCTCATTTTCAAGCAAGTGGGAGCTATTGTTATCGTCGTGCGCGTGAACGAGGGTGACAATGAAAATGCAACACTCACCAATGTTCTAGGTGGTGTGAATACGAATGGTGCTTATGAAGGCGTTCATGCTTTGATTGGAGCACAATCCATTGTGGGACAAACACCACGCATTCTGATTGCGCCAGGCTTTACACATCAACGCCCTTCCAGTGTGAATATTGAAGAGAATGGAACTGATGCAACTGCCAACCCCGTCGCAGCAGAACTCATTGGCATTGCAGAGCGTCTGCGTGCTATTGTGGTGCTTGATGCTCCAAATAGCACAGATGAAGCAGCCCTTAACACAGCAAAGGATTTTGATTCAAAGCGCGCCATTCTTATTGATCCATTTGTAAAAGTGAATCGTGATGGCAAAATCGTAGAAGAACCAGCAAGTGCAGCAGTTGCAGGTGTCATTGCCAAAACTGATTTTACACACGGTTTTTGGCATTCTCCTTCAAACAAAGTGATCAATGGCATTGTTGGAACTGCGCGCCCCATTGATTTTTCCATTGGGGACAGATCCAGCCGTGCCAACCTTCTTAACGAACAAAACATCACAACAATTATCCGCGAAAATGGTTATCGTCTTTGGGGTAATCGCACCCTTTCAAGCGATACAAAGTTTGCTTTCTTATCGGTAGTACGCACCGCAGATATGATCAATGACGCTATTTTGCGCGGGCATCTATGGGCTGTCGATCGCAATATCAAAAAAACTTACATGCATGATGTCAGTGAAAGCGTCAATGCCTATTTGCGTGATTTAAAAACGCAAGGCGCCATTCTTGGTGGACGCTGTACACCAGATCTAGAGCTTAACACAACAAGCGCTATTGAAGGCGGTAGAGTCTATTTCAATGTCGAATTCACCCCAGCAACACCAGCAGAACACATCACATTCCGTTCACGCATTGTGAATGATTATTTAGAGGAGATTTTTTAATGGCTATCCCCGTTTTACCAAGAGTTTTGAAATATTTTAACATTTTTGTCGACGGCATTCCCTATCAAGCAAAATGTGAAAGCGTAACATTACCGAATTTGAACTTGGTTGTTGAAAGTTATCGTGGCGGAGGCATGGATAGCTCTATTGAAGTTGACCTTGGTCTTGAAACTCTCATTCTCACCATGACCATTTCTGATTGCTCTCCAGAGTTGATGACACTGTTGGGGCGCACGGATGTCGACATTTCATTGCGCAGTTCAATGCAAGCACAGGGCACCCCCGCAGAAGGCGTCATTATTACCATGAGAGGACTATGCAAAGGCTTTGAAATGGCAGAGTGGCAACCGGGAGGAAAAGCAACATCCACGGCTACCTTCACATTGCAATATTTCAAATATGTCCAGAAGGACGTTGAAATCGTTGAGATAGACGCCCTCAACATGGTGAGGAGATTCAATGGCGTCAATCAACTCGCAGACCATAGAGAAAATATAGGATTATAAAAATGACAGTACAAACAAGCATTACACATAAATTATTGATACCTGTTACTTTTGAAGGAAAAGAGCACACCACAATTACCTTACAGCGTCCCAAAACAAAAGATGTGCAAGCAATCGACAAAAAAGAAGGCATAGAGCAAACAATTGCTATGGTTGCACGCCTTTCTGGATGGGCACATGAAGCGATTGAAGAACTGGATATTAATGACTTGTCGAGCATTGGAGAGATTTTGGAGTCTTTTATCAAGCGGCGGGACACCTCGACTGGGAAACCGCCGCTAAACTCATAGCCGATATTACCATTGTGTTCCATTGGTCACTTTCAGACATGATGGAAATGGAACTGCAAGAACTAATATTCTGGCGAAAACAAGCAGCAGAAAGGTATAAGACAAAATGAGTGAAAAAGTTGCTGATGCAAAGGTAAAGCTGTCCCTTGAAGACAAACTCACCGCACCTCTCAAACATCTTCAAAAAAAATTCGATACATTGTCAAAAACACTCTCCCATAGATTGAGTATTCCGCGCTTTTCTGCTGCTGTCAAAAACATGACAAAAAGCCTTCATGGTGTCCAAAGTGCTCTTGGAGTGGCGGCAAGCCGTGCTTCGGTCTTTACCGGTGTCTTAGGGCTTGCTGGTGGTGGTCTTGTGGCAAGTGTGACCGCCGTTACCATGAAAACCATGCATCTGGGCGATAGTCTTTATCACGCATCACGCCATTTAAATATGAGTGTTGCATCACTTCAATTATGGGGTGATGCAGCCGATAATTCAGGCACTTCCGCCGAACTTTTTCAACAATCTCTAGCAACTTTAAATAGGCGTTCTGCGCAAGCATATGCTGGACAAAAAAGAGGCATGATGGGCTTTGAGGCGCTTGGCATTTCTGTCAAAAACACTTCTGGAAAACTCAAATCCACTTCTGTCTTGTTAGAAGAAATTACCGACAAGATGAGTAAGATGAAAAATCAAGCACAAAGACAGCATATTGCTGCTCTGTTGTTTGGGGGCGATGGTAAAGAAATGGCGACCATGCTTGCGCAAGGGATGGCACCCATTAAAGAGCTGTTTGCAAAGGCGCGAAAAGGAAAATGGCTAATAGGTGCCGATGTCGCACGCTATGCAGCAGATTTAAGTGATAAGCTTGGTGCTTTTAAGAAAAAAATAGGTGGTATCGCGAGCTTTATTGGCGCCCGTTTCATGCCTGTGATTAATGATATGATTGATGGTTTTTCAAAGTTGATTGATGAAAACCGCGACCTCATCCAAACAACCGTTGCTGGATGGGCTAAAAGCGTAAAAAAAGTCTTTAATGATTTGCTTAATCCTACCTCTGATTTGAGAAAAGGCATCAGTGATCTTACAGAGAGAATTAAAGGCTGGTTTCGCTGGCTAGAGCCATTGATTGGTGAAATAACCGTCTTTAAGGTGGGTCTTGTAGCTCTTGGCTCCTTCATTTTTGGTCCACTCATTGCCGCATTAGCCGCAGCAGGAGCAGCGTTTGTCACGCTTGGCTATGCAATCATGACCACACCTATCGGCTGGATACTTGGTGGCATTGCAGCAGTTATTGCACTGTGTAAATACTGGGATGAAATAGATTTCCGGTTGGTTGCATCATTAGCTGTAATTGGTGCAGCGTTTGTTAAGCTTGGTATCATCATGATGTCCTCTCCTATCACTTGGGTAATTGGTGGCATTGTTGCGCTTATTGCTGTTCTATATGTGCTTTACAAATATTGGGACAAAATAAAAAGCTTGTTGGTAGCATCATTAGCTGTAATTGGTACAGCATTCGCCGCGCTTCGCATCGTCATGATGTCTACTCCCATAGGCTGGATAATAGGCGGCATTACAGTGCTTATTGCTACTGGATATCTACTCTACAAAAACTGGAATACCGTAATAAGCTTCTTAGGAAAGCTATGGAATTCTTTTTACAGCTTATGTAGTAACATTTTCAATAACCTCTTTACGCTCTTTAAAAACTTTTCACCACTCTATTGGATAGCAAAAGGAATCAATGAACTCATTAAATGGTTGCTTGGCGTTGATTTAATGGAAGCAGGAGCCAATCTCATTGGTAGCTTATGGGACGGCATCAAAAGCAAATGGGATGATCTGTATAACGGTTTTGGCAATATGATGAAGAAATTAACCAGTTGGATGCCAAACTGGGTGAAAGAAAAGTTAGGCTTTAATGTTTCAATCAACAAAACTTCAACCCAAACCATTAAAACCTTTACTGAAGAAACCAATGCACGCGCAAAAAAA
>NZ_JBHIME010000015.1:0-8109 GCF_042193875.1 Bartonella sp. OC68QHHN
AAAAAGCCCTTTGTGCCCTTTCAAACCATTGATAATGCCGTCCAATCGATCATCACTAATCAGTGGTTTGGAGCCGTCAAATAAAAGAAAAGCAAATGCTGAAAAAACTAAAAGATAGTTTGTGTCTTTATATTAGAAAATAATTTAAGAAATTGAGATCATAATTTTTCCACAGGAAATAAATATGTTTACAGATAAGCAGCGAAAAGCCTTTTATAGCGTTATAATTTTTACATTGGTATGTTTTTCAAGAATAAGAAAAAATCTTGACTTTATTCAGGGTATTTTGACATTCACGTCTATTTCTTTGGTGATAGTAACAACTGTTTTTGCAATTTTATGCAATTCTAATATCCCTTCTGAGTCACAAAACAACCCACAACATAAATGCGGCAATACAACAGGTTGGAAGAGATTAACCTGTGAGTTACAAAAGTATATGCACAGTCTCCTAAAATTAATAATTTTAGCGCTTGTCGTTTTAATTTTCCCAAGTAGTTATAAAGAAACTGTTTCTTTGCCTGTTATTTCTAAGTATGCGGAGCACAAGTTTTCTTTTTCATTGGATACCGTACTTTGGTACTTAGATATTGCTCTTTGGTATTCAAATATTATACTTTGGTACTTTTTTTATTCTGTGTATTCTTACTTATGTTGCGTACACGCAGTTTAATAAATATATCTATTTACACTCTACAGTGCTCTATTAAAGAGATACAGTAAATTTTATGATTTCATGCTTTAATTTTTCTTTTATATTGCCTTATTTATACATACCATTATCATTTTTAATTGTTTTAATAGCAAATTTATGTTAAAAATTTTCAGTATTAAATATTATATCAAAATTATTATGTGTCTTTACAACAAAACTTATATTTTTAAATACGGGATTTACTTCATATTTTTTAAAAAAGTTCAAAAAAACTCCTTTAAATTATTTTTTTATTTAAATTTGATATCCAAGCCGAATTCTATTTTAGTATAATCATCCGTGGGAAATTCACCCAACAAAAGTTTAGCCATCTTTAGCAAGTTGTCTTCTGATTGCATTGCAAAAAAGTCTGATTGTTTTGGTTGTGTATATTTCAGTTTTATCTCTTTAATTAAACGCAATTTTTTTTCGAACTCTTCCTTACCAACAATATCCGGTAAGATATCAATCGTTTTCGGGGGAAAAGATTTTTTATAGTGTAACTGCAAGAATTTGTTTAACTCTTTATTTGAAGAAAAAAGAGTGAACTCTATAGGAATCAAAATTCCAAAATATCGCTTATTCTGTTCAATCTGATTTTTAGAATGTGGGTTAGGAATATTCTGAAAGTCGTTTTCAGAATCAATTACTTAAGGATTATAAGGACTATTTTCTTCTGTTAAAACGTAAATCTAATAGCAGATCTTCGAGTTCACAGAAAACTTTTCGATTATTAAGATAGCACATTGATTATCACGGTTAAAACGGTATCTTCCCTCCTATAAAAATTTATCAGCACCATTGATATTAACTAATTCTGTGGCTGGATCTATCTTATATTTATAAGAAAGGAAGTTAATAGTATTCATAAAGTTAACATAATTACAATGTCTGTAGTCCTATCAGATTGTAGGTACTAGCCAAATTATCTTAGTGGTTATGAGAAGGTGGTGTATCTAAAATATATTGCATTGTTTAGAATCATTTAGCTAAAGATCAAAGGTATAAAATTTTAATTGCAAAAGCAATACGAATTTTAAAGAACTCTGCAGTAAGAGCTGCTTAGATTTTTAGAATATGACTCCACCTTCCCTGCTTTTAAGTGGAGAAGAAATTAGGGCATTGAACGAAACATGGCATCACGTAAAATGGCGTTAATCCGTGTTTGATATCCTTTCGCTTGACTTTTAAGCCACGCTAGCACGTCTGAATCCACACGCACAGTTATAACAGTTTTCGTTGGTTTATAGAATGGATTGAAAACGGCGTTTTTCCAGAACGCATCATTGAGTGGCAGAATATCTCTATGATCAATTGCACTGTCCGGCATTACAGCCAGTTTATCAATTTCAACTCTCTGTTTATCTGTCAAAGGCGATAAGTTATCTACATCAATTTTATAACAAACTTTCTTCTTTATAACGTTTCCTCTTTTTCAAGTTGGCTCGCCGTGCTGAAATAACACGGATTACCTCTATACCATCTTTATCATCATGGACAGTATGGGCTACGAATAGTAATAAAAAATCTTCCACGAGCCCTCAAGCTTGCTAACCATATTCTCCGTTTTCAATACAATCTTGTTTAGCCATAGAGAATGGGTCTGCAAAAATACATGCAGCTATTTCAAAACTTAAACAGTGTTTTCTAGATTACTTTTTGTTTTAGCTTCATCCCATTCAAATCTCATTTTTATACCTATATTAATACATTCATAAGGGTATTATGTACATCACGAGTTTTAAATGAATACTGAATTATCCATGTTTTTGTACAATTAATATAATTTAATACTTTTAAAATTAGTGATTAATTAACTGAAAATATTAAAAAATAATAAATTATCCTAAGGCGTTATGCATATAATATGCAAATCGAATAAAGCTTACAAGCATGTTGAATAAAATGATATTAATTGGCTATTTAGGGGTTGATCCTGAAAACAAAAAATAAATTGTGGTGTCGAAATATTCAATTTTCGTATGGCCACTTCTGAGAGGTATACAGATAAAAAGACCAATCAAAAAGTAGAGAAAACTAAATGGCATTCCGTGGTACTTTTTAATCCACATACATTTGGCAAAAATTGTTTTTCAGTACAGAACTCCCCCTTTTTCCGAATGAATGAGAGGAACAGATCTTTTAATCGCGAGTGCAACAAAGGATGCAATCAACACTTTTAAACAATCGCCTATCAAAAAACCTGATGAAGCTATTAAAACCTTCAGTAAAGAAACTTTGGTTACATACGCTGTCCATGGAACACCAAAAGAATAAACTATCCCAATGCCACCAACAGTATTTATCACAAATAATGTTATAAAATTTAACCGCTGCCAAAACAATTCTACCATAAAACCAATAAAAAATGCAGCAAATGGAAAACCTATTAAATAACCACTTGCAATCCCTGAAAAAACACTGATTCCACCACGACCACCAGGCAATAGAGGTAACCCAATCGCAATAAGAACAAGGAAAAGAAGTGATGCTAAAGCTCCCCTTTTCGCTCCAAGTATAGAGCCTGCTAACATCGGAGCCATAGACTGAGCTGTAATAGGGACACCCAACAAAAAAGGAAGATAAATAGGAGGAAAAAGACTCAAAACAGCGTAAATAGCGGCAAATAACGCAATATAAACTAAATCTTTTGTATTCATTTGATTCTTCTTTCACATAAAAAACTTTGATTATTATGAGATGCTGTATCAATTATCAGCATCATAAGAACGCGCTTCCAATGCTTCAGCCACTTCTGAAGCCATTCTTATGGTTCGTATAATTAAAGGTATCGCAAGAGCGACAATGTTAGTATTAAGTCCCCGTGCTTGCTGTGCTTCATGTACCTCATTAAACTTTTCACTCAAAAGAGGAATAAACCTGATCGCCATAGAGATAACCATACTCACTTTTGATGGATTTATACCAAAACAACAAAAAGGCTGAAGCCCGACTTCAATTGCATCCACCATATCTGAAACTTTTGTTGTGAATGAAATAAGTGATGATAAAGAAAAGAGGATAACAAGATGTAATATGACCTCAACCCCTGTAAGCCAACCGCTAAAAATAGTTTGAAATACAAATAGAAGAACTAAAAGCAATCCCATCGATTTAAATTGCTTTATTGCAGTTTTGAAAGGGATCTTGGCAACTCTATAGAATAAGATGACCAACAACAAAAATAACCCAAGAAGCGCTATGGAAGAAACCATTATTATAAAAGTTCCACACGCCGTAAGAGATAATAACTTAACTCCAGGACTTAACCTATGAATAAATGTATCCCTTGGAATATATAAACCGATCATGACATTCTTCTTATATACTCCTTGATAGCAACAAAAGGTACATCATCAATTGCTATCTCCCCCTTATCAAAAACCAGCACTCTATCAAACTTTTTCAAAAACTCCAAATCATGCGATACAACTATTGCCGTTTGTGGTAATTCTTCTATCACTTGCGTAACGCGATTCTTATTTCGCAAATCAAGTAATGTCGTCGGTTCATCAAAAATAATATAGTCTGGTTTCATTGCAACTACACTGGAAATAGCAACGAGTTGTTTTTGCCCACCACTTAATAAATGGACAGCGTGATTTCTGAAATCTTGAAGTTCATAGCGCTGTAAAATTTCATCTACACGCTCCTTAATTTCATCTTTATTAAGCTTTAAATTTTTAAGACCAAAGGATAAATCCTCTTCAACTAATGGTAAAACAATCTGATTATCGGGATTCTGAAAAACAAATCCAACTTTACGCTTTACTGCTTTTGCATCGCGTTTGGTATCAAGCCCATCAACACTTACAAAACCATGAGATGGTAATTGGAGTCCATTAATAAGACGAACAAATGTACTTTTTCCAGAACCATTCGCACCTATAACAGCAATTCGTTTTTCGGTAAGCTGTACAGTAATATTTCTTAAAACACACAAATCACCAAAAACTTGTGTTACCTGATTAAATTTTATAGTCCCCAAGATTTATTCCAATCAATCCCTTTTATTAGCTCTTCTTTCTCTATCGTTTCAGTTTATAACCTAAAAGTAATAACAAGCACCATAGAGGAATAATAATGACTGCCAAACTCATATCAGGCATCTGTACAGGAATATATGTTTCAAGAAAAGGCACGCTTATTCCTATCATATCAAAAAGACGAGTCATCAATCCATTTTGCCTAAAACCACTGATAAACATAATGCAAAATAATAAAGCAAGAAAGCAGAGGCAAAGATAGTTAGCGTAAGGATATAAACCAAACGCATAAGTAAAGTCGCCTTTTCTGTTCTTATGCGCATTGCGAAATTTCAAATGAACAATAACAATAATAGCCCAAGTAATCACTGCTGCTGCAGTTGCAAGAGCCATGATCCGCATGAAACTATTATCAGGAACAAGAGCATTAACAACGACAATCAACACCGTACAGAATGATGAAAAAAGGATAGCAATATAAGGAACACGAGCAGCACTCAATTTACTAAAAATATGTGGTGCATTTTTTTGTACAGCTAAACTATAAAGCATACGGCCATTAGAATAAATGCCACTATTGTAAACAGAAATAGCAGCCATAATCACCACAAAATTCAAAATATGACCAGCAGCAGGAATTCCTATAGTCTCAAAAATTGTAACAAATGGACTACCATTTTTTCCAATCATATTCCAAGGGCTGATTATCATAATAACGCTAATAGAACCAATATAAAAAATTATAATCCTCCACATAACTTGACGGATAGCCGCTGGAATTGTTTTTTGTGGATTAGATGCCTCTCCAGCAGCAATACCAATAAGCTCTGTTCCTCCAAAAGAAAACATTACTACAGAAGTCGCTAAAACAATCCCTGCTGCTCCATAAGGAAAAAAACCCCCATGGTCCCAAAGATAATTAATATTCGCTTGATTTTCCCCTAGTCCAGTGACAATGAGAAAAATTCCCAAAATAATCATACCAATAACAGCAGCCACTTTGATCAAAGCACAAGCAAATTCAAATTCTCCATAAAAACGAACATTAAACAAGTTAACGAATGTAACAAATAAAAGAACAATGAAAGATGCCTTCCAATGATCAATCAAAATCCAATGATCAAGGTAAAACCCTATCACTGTAAGTTCAGCCATGCTCACAAGAATATAAAGAAACCAATAATTCCAACCTGTTATGAAACCAGCTAATCTTCCCCAATATTTATAAGCAAAAAAACTAAATGCTCCTGAAGACGGTTCTTCTACTGACATTTCACCAAGCATTCGCATAATGAAATACATAATAAGTCCGCCGATAAGATAAGATAAAACGACTGAGGGACCAGCTAATTGAATTGCCTCGGTTGACCCATAAAAAAGTCCTGTCCCAATAACGCCACCCAAAGCAATCATTTGAATATGGCGATTTTGAAGGCTACGCTTCAATTCATCGTGCTTTTTTTCAAACATCATGCCTCATTACTTTTGTTGAACCTAACCTCAACTTTTATCGAAAAATTAGGCACCTTTTTCAAAAAACACAAAACAAACGTAAACTTATTTTCTTATCATAATGCAACTCCTTATTTTTTTGTGCATTATACGTATGTCCCGTTGAAGTTTTAAGAAAAAATATGCTCCACCCTTTATTTAAATTAATGTCCTTCATTTTCGTTACACTAACCATTATAGCATTGGTCATTGATAATGCACACTCTGTGATCACATCACATTGGACAACAACCCCCTTTAATAAAATTTTAATAAACCTTTTGCAAACAGATGTCTATCACCTTAATCAATCTCTATGCAAGGGAATGCCTGATTTTCTGTCCTCAATTTGCATTAGTCTCACTTATTTACCAGCATGGTTTATCTTTGGTGCTTTAGCAATAGTATTTTGTATCTTAAATTACGAAAAACAAAAACCTTTTCACAAAATATCATATACATACAACGAAGAATACATTTAATCTTGAAAAAACTTCTAGAGCTCTCTGTACTAGACACAACCGATATCGCTTAGAGTACCTCACCCTATTAAAACAACTGAAAATCACTTGATCATCAGAACGGATTAAAACGCTTTATTATAAATATATGCGCTCACTTATGATTTCTATAGATAACGATCACATCACTTCATTTGTATCAATTTAAAAAAATTAGCAAATAAATCTACTTCCATCGATAAGAAAACTCTGTATAGAAAAAACTTAAAATATTGAATTTTATATATTTTTCTATAGCTACTTCTTTATACTCTACAAAAACTTTTCTTAATTTTAGTACTAGAAATTACATATAAAAAACGTCTTCTAATATCAGCACTCCTTATAAGATTGGAACTTCTTGAAATTAATGAAGAAGCTTTTAAAAATATTCTACAAGTCTAGCAAAATGCGTTAAATAAAAACTAATCTGTAAATAATTGAAATTGTGATAAAGAACATTTCGCACCTTCCTCCCATTCTGATATCCACCCTATTACATCTAAAAAAATCCAAGAGACTATTACTAGAAAAAATTTTAAAGCACTTTCTCCCTATTGAGAAAATCGTAACATAACAGCTTCAGTAACACTCTGTTCTTTTAAATCTGAAAATCGTCTCGCTAAAACATCAACTTTTTAAATATCTCATCCAAACTTTTCTATTGATTAGTTACCACTCGAGAAAGTTCCTCAATGAATTTTTTTTGGTAAGCTAGCTTCATTTCTCGTTCTATCAGCCAATCTTCATCCGACACGATTCTTACTCCATCTTAAATAAAAAAACGTGATTAATTTTATAATCCTCCCCCCTCTTTTCTTACCATAAAAATGAGAAGTAACTTTTCAACTAATTCTACTCATCTTATTTTCACCTTATAAAGGATTTATGATGATCTTTATTTTCCTAATTACTTATTCAACAAATTTCTTTCTTAAAAATCAGAAATATTTTTATCTTTACTAAGTTATCTTGACACCATTTTCCATCCTAAAGATTTACATTCCCAGCTTCTTAATTTGAGTATTATCGTAAATTGGAAAGCATTTTATAGTATTAAGATCAAAGAATACTATCCTCTAACTTTTACATATTTCTCCTTCAAATTATTATTATATTTTATAAATCATTGAAAAAATGCATTCTTGCTTTTATACGTACTTTTAGCTATTACTCTCAAATTAGTTTTGTTTCATTGACTTAGAAACCTATGCCGCATTAGCTCAGTTGGTAGAGCACATCATTCGTAATGATGGGGTCGCTGGTTCGAATCCGGCATGCGGCACCACTTTTTGTTTTCAACGTGTTTAAATATATAGATTTTTTCTTCAAATAGCCATTTGTAGCTTGCCAGCGAGTTTTGTATAATTTGCCACTAGGTTTTGTAGCAATTTATTTTTTTCAAAGAGTTTTAAAGGTGCTCTCAAAGGGTCTTCAA
>NZ_JBHIME010000063.1:7500-10143 GCF_042193875.1 Bartonella sp. OC68QHHN
CTAATAAAATGAGCGGAATATTGATAAAAAATAACAAACGCCAAGAGACATATTGAGCAAGTGAGGCGCCTATTAGCGGACCAAAGGCAGGCGCGAAAACTGTTGGTACGGCTATGGTGCCCATAGCTTGGCGCACCCGTGTCTGTCCAAATTGTAATGCAATGATGGTTTGGCTAAGGGGCAGCAAAAGACCTGTCCCGAAACCTTGAACGATACGGGCAGATATAATGGTTCGAAAATCATAGCTTAATCCTACCCCCAGTGATCCAAGCATAAAAATAAAGCTTGCAAGAAACCAAGTTCTTTTGATACCTATTCTCCCTTGCACAAAAGCTGCTATCAACAACCCTGGCACGGTGGCAAGAAAATAGGATGTTACAACCCATTGTATATTATTTTCCTCTACTGAAAGATAAAAAGCAAGGTCAGGAAGGATGACATTAACAATGCTTCCGTCCAGCAAGGGAAGTATGCTGGAAATAATTACGGTATATATTACATACCTTTCTGATTTGGTATAGGAATCCACCTTTTGCATGATCATGCTCCCTACAGACACTCTTTAAAATATTGGTTCCGTTCCATAAATCACAGACTTTTAAAAATTAACACGTGTTTGTGATGGCTCCGGTTCTGATATTGGAATGAATGTAATTGGGAGTGCCGATGCTCCCCTTGTGTATAACCCCTCTTCCTCTAAAACAAAGTCATCAGTTAAGCTGATCCCAACGAGTTTATCGAGGACTCTATTCGCCGTCAACTCAATCTGCATAAGAGCAAAAGCAGAACCTACACAGACGTGCATGCCTGCTCCAAAGGACAAATGGTTTGCGGTCCTTATAAGATCTGGTCCGGTTTTACCGACTCGTTTACGTTCTGGTATAAACTTATTGGGGTCCATAAAAGCGTCAGGATCATGGTTAGCAGCTCCAATCATGTAAAGAACAAGAGAATTAGCTGGCAATGAGACGCTTGCGAATTCCATCGCTTGATTGGTTTGGCGCGGTATAAGCTGAACCGGAGAAGTCAGGCGTAATGTTTCTGCAATCGCATCGCTAAGCAGCGTCCTATCGTTTTGGATTTTTTCTAATTCGTTTGGGTTTGTGAGTAAATGATAAAAAAGATAAGCTAATGTTTTATCGGCAGGTTCTATGGCAGCTAATAACATGTTAAGGACGAGCGCAACTATTTCAGAAGGTGTCATACTGGTACTATCATTTTTTTTCTGACATAAAACAGATATTAAATCTTCTGATGAGTTTTTGTCCCATTCTTCTATAAGAGGTGTTAGATAAGAAATTATATTTTTGCTGCACGATAAGCTGAACTTTTTTCTTCATCCGATTGGTTTAAGCTGGTGACAAAAGATGCGATTCCCTTGTGCCACATTGATATATCTTTGTAGCGATCTATCGGTAGGCCTAAGACCATTAATGTAACAAGCACGCTATAATCTTTGCCGAATTCATTAATAATATCTATTCTCCCTTTTGGAAGATACGGCATGAGAAGCCGGTCTATTGTTTTTTCAATGATTTCAGTATAGCGAGTGCGGAACATTTTTCCAGTAAGTTTTGAAAGTACGGCGTGCCGCTTGCTATGGTGCTCATGCCCTTCCATTTGGGCTAATACGCGGATCGCGCCCATTACTGGTTCTGCTCGAACAGCTAAGGGTGCTGTTGTAAAGCGGGCATCTTTCAAAATTGCGCTGACATCTTCATATCGGCCAAAAAATAAGCCTTAAGATTTTCATCCCAAAGAACAGAGTTAGAAGAATGTACAGCTTGGTATGTATTATATGGATTTTTTTGGAAATTTTTCGTCCATAACATTGAATTTAATAACGTGGCGCACCAATTGCCCCCCCTTTGAATGTTTAATTATAAACTGGTTCTTTCATGAGTTTGTGTACATATCGAAACAATTCCGTGCCCTTGCTGCCTGTCAACACAAAGATGTTGTTCGTTACTGAGCAACAACTCTCCTACCGGCCATTCACGATGGTAAGCCAAAACTGAGCTCTCTATATTAAGTAAACATGGGGTGTTTACGTAGAAAGGTACTTCATCAAAAATATATTGGAGAGAAATATTTGTTGTTTCGAAACTCTTTATTTCTTCAGTTAATAATCCTATACTTTTTGCCCGATGCCCAACCGCTTGGATTGACATTCTTGTGCATAATTCATTGAATTTCGAGTTTGTTTTGTACAAATCTACAGCTTTTGATTTTAATATTTTATAATTCTCATTCTGCTTGTATTGAGAGAAGTCAACAATGCGAAATGGTTTTTCTAGATTATCATAATTATGAATATTGTATAATATGCGTCTTATACGATTGAGCTCCTTTTTTGTTTTCCTCTCTGTCTTGCCTTAGTTGATCCAGATGCCAATATAAGAAGCATTGCTGATTCTATATCTGGGAGTAAGATGTCAATATTTTTGAATTTCTTCGAAGTCCAACATATGAGCTCTGTGATATATTTTTCTGAAAATCTTAAGTTGAACGGACTTATACCGATCATAAGATGCTGCTTCATTGCGATTAAACGAGAACAGTCTTCCGATTGTCCCCTTATAGAAAACGAAAAACGGTTCTTGATATCTATTTCTTTTTGTAAATTTACATCCACCCCCCCCC
>NZ_JBHIME010000033.1:0-12282 GCF_042193875.1 Bartonella sp. OC68QHHN
ATGGGGAGACGGAGCAGAGGAGTATTTTTACAACCTCTACGAATATGAAGACGGCACAAGAGAGTGTGAAAAATTTGATGGTGGTCAGTATTACAAAACACCTAAGAATGCAGATTTCAGTACCAAAGCGCAAGTAAAAGCATGGGTTTATGGGGGTGCTATTCCGAAAAGCGTTCTCAATTACGAACCTCTTATAGACGAGATCAACAAAGAGATCAAAAAACTATCAGAAGTTGCTTGATTTTTGATTTTAAAGAACATGACCTCTAGGTGTGAAGAAGAATGGGTTAAGTATTTCTAAAGATGCCCTACTTGCTCTAAAGGTGAAATATGTGGGATTGGGCTGTTATGGCGAGCTTGCCACAAATCATGCTTTTGTTGCAGTTTAAGCCAGAATTCCGCATCATTTAAGCCCGCTTTTTCTAACCGTAAAGCTAAGTTAATGCTAATCGCTGCATGACAGTTTAAGACGCGGGATAACGTTAAACGTGCAACGCCAAGACGATTTGCAGCTTCTGTTACTGTTAACCCTAATTCATCAAGCAATTCTTCTTTCAAAATGCCGCCAGGGTGTGGAGGATTGTACATCATAATAACACCTCAAAACTCAATGGTAATCTTGATAATCAACCAGTTCAACGTCTGTCCCAATGAAACGAAAGGTAACACGCCAATTTGCATTGACACGCATTGACCAATAACCTTTTAAATCGCCCGTAAGCGCATGTAGACGATAGGATTTAAGCGTAACTTGTTCAGGCGCGGATATTGTATCTAAAATTACTAAAATGTTTGCTAATTTTTTAGCATGCGCGGGTTGTATGCCTTTGCAGACTCCTCTTTCAAAGAATAATTTCAACCCTTTATGCTTAAAACTAACGATTGCCATATATACCCTCTTGATACTTGGTACTATACACCATGCATTTATGTCAATAGATTATTTATTAAAGAGCGCCTTAAAACATAATTTTATATGTTAAAAAACAATAATATCATTTTGAAATAATTGAAAAAATATGCAAATCATGCTAGGATTTTGTATGTATTAAAATACAAGTTTAAGGTAAGAAAAAACATGCTAAATAAAGTGATGTTAATCGGGCGTTTAGGTGCTGAACCCGAAAGCAAAACAATGAATTCTGGAGCCGAGGTGGTTAATTTTCGTATGGCAACTTCTGAAAGCTAGACGGATAAAAATACTCATCAAAAAGTAGAGAAAACAGAATGGCATTCAGTTGTGATTTTTAATCCACATTTAGCAAAAATTGCACTTCAGTATCTCAACAAAGGTTCAAAAGTTTACGTAGAAGGAAAATTACAGACACGCAAATGGCAAGATAAAAATGGGCATGACCGTTATACAACAGAGATTGTTGTACCACAATTCAAAGGCGAGTTGTATTTGCTTGATGTCAAGAAAGAGCAATCTGCCCCTTCATCCATTACTTCTCAAAATTATGCTATCGCTTCAGGGGCTGCTGATCATAGTGCCTCTCTTAATGACAGCATACCATTTTGATTGATAAAATATGACAAAGAGAAACATGTGGGCTCCCACAGATTAGGGGATGTATGAAAAAGAAAGATGCTTACATTTCACAAGTGAAAGTACGTCAAGATCCTGTTAATCAATTGGCAATTGAAATGCGTGCTAAACGCTTTGGTTTGACGATTGAAGAGGCTAAAAATCCGCTTGCTGGTACTTATGTTGGGCGGCTGTGTTTGCAAAGCGTGCTTACTCAAGACCAGTATGATGCTGCGCAAAAATATCTTGAAGTGAGAAATGACTATTCGTGTGCAAAAGGTTTACCAAGCGCTGTTTATGATGAAATGCCATCATCTTCTGATGACAAAGCAAGAGAAAAATGGGTTGAATTTGCAACACGACAATTTTCTAATATGCAAGAGGCGATAAAAGAAACACAACATCTCTATAGACAGTATAATCTTTATGCAGCAATACAATATATTGTTGTCGAAGACCAAACATTACCACATCTTGTGAATTCATTGCGGGTCGCTCTTAACGCGCTTCATAAATATTTTGACAGAAAAACTAAATGGTAAATGTTTTATTGTTCTTTTTCCATAAAAGCATGAAAAGCTCTTGAAGAATATGCATTAGAATGTTATATTTTTATATAATATTAAAGGGAGTGTTTTATGCACACAACAAAATTACGTAAAGTTGGAGGGTCTGTTATGCTCTCTATACCGCCCGCATTGCTTGATGTTCTTCATCTTTCTGAAAACACGCAAGTGGGTTTGGCTATTGACAATGGACAATTGGTTGTAAAACCACAGGCATTCCCTAGCTATACTCTTGAAGAATTGTTAGCGCAATGTAATCCTTCAGATGATTTTGCGGATGGTGATATGGAGTGGTTTGATGCCAAGCCTGTTGGCAGAGAGCTCTTGTAATGAAGCGGGGCGAAATTTGGTTTGTATCGCTTGACCCAACTTCTGGTTATGAGCAAAAAGGAACGCGTCCTGTACTGATTGTGTCACCGGAGGCGTTTAATCGTGTCACGAAAACACCAATTGTCTTACCTATTACAAGTGGAGGAAATTTTGCGAGAACCGCAGGGTTTGCTGTTTCATTAGCAGGAACAGGATTACATATCACAGGTGTGATACGTTGTGATCAACCACGAGCTCTCGATATAGCAGCGCGTCAGGGCAAAAAAATGGAAACAGTTCCCCCCATGATTATGAACGAAGTGCTCGCCAAGTTATCAACATTTCTCACATAGTTTCTTTATGCATCTTTAAGAACGACGCTAAAGTAAGCAATGTGACGCGAAACGTTTTTCTGTACAATTCGTTATATTTGTATTACAGTGAATACAAATATGAGGATTATGTTATGACGATATCTATTCGATTGCCAAGTGATCTCGAAACACGTTTGAATAATTTAGCTGTTAAGACAGGACGTACAAAGTCTTTTTATTTACGCGAGATTATTGAACATGGAATAGAGGAAGCAGAGGATTATTATTTAGCTTCACAAGTAAGAGAGCGCGTTCGAAGGGGAGAGGGTACTTTTTATAGCTCTGAAGAGGTTAGGAAAGAGCTTGGCTTGGACGATTAGGTGTTAGAAAACTGACGCAAAGGCTGGACAGATATTTTCACAAAAGCGCATAATCGCGTTGGTTTATAACAAATATTCTACCAAATGCTCGTAGGATTTGTTGTAATGAAAATCTTTATTTTCGAAAATTGCCTCCTGCTTTTCGATATGAAATTGTTTGTATTCTTCCTTTATAGCTTTTTTCAGTGCATTCACCTTTTCTTCACCGAAGATAATTTGTAGTTTCTCTCTTGAATTTATTATATTTACGAGCATATCCCAATAGATAAATCTATTATAGCATTTTTTACTTGCTGATTTAATTTGTTCTATTGTTCCTAATTTGTAAGTTTTCTCAAATGTTGGAATATTTTCAGAAATGTATAGATTATAATTATCTTTTTCATTTATGAGTTCTTTATCTTTCTCTTTACACTCATTTACCTTCCATTTTACCTCTTCGGTATAACGGTCTTCATCTAAAGAAATATATCCTTCTGTAACAGTTTCAAGAAGACGCTTATAATGAATAAAAATTTCTCTTGCTATTCTATAGTCATCCGAAATGTCATACAACAATGTCAGTAAATATTTTTTTATCCCTACTAGGCATTCATACTTAGGAGGCAAATGCCATGATTTCAGTATTTCTTCTATCTCTTCGTATTCTGTATTTTTAGACATTTCATCCCAGTAGATGTCAAGCGATTTATCATTTTTATAAAACCCATGTAACGCTTGTTTTTCGTACTCGGCTATGATCATATCATCAACCACATATAACCACCAATGCAACAAAAACATTGTAGGTTTATGACATGTTTTTTCTGTAAGGGGATCTACGATTTTTTCAACAACTATCCCGTTTTTTTTCATGAGTCGCATTGTTTTTAGATAGCTTTTCTTAAAAGCTATGTGTTTCTTGAATACATTGATTTTTTCGCAATGCTCAGCAGAAGGTTCTGTTTCCAAAGCTTTCTTATAGAGAAACGGTATTTCTTTATATCCTTGAGTACAGATATCTTTTATGATGGGATGGTGATGTTCATAATCTTCACCTATCATTATGGGATCTTTTATTCTTAGTATATCCTTTTCCCACTGTCTAATTTCTTTATTCCATTGCTTAATCCATTTTTGCGATATTTTTTGAGCCTTCTTTAAAAGACTTCTATCCCATTTCGTAATTTGTTCTTTGTATATTTCTATTTCTCGATTTTTCTGTTCCTGAAGTAACTCGAATTGTTCTTCATAGTCATTTATTCTTAAATAGCTCCTAAAAGACAGTAAAGTTGCTATTATTAGTAATATGTTCACTGAGAATTCAAAATATAAAAACACATCGATTATTATGATTAATAAAATCGTATTTTCGAATCCTACATTCCAACCTTTCTCTCCTACCTTCGAAATGTGGTAGATCATATTTGCTGCTATTAATATTCCTCCTATGACTATGATTATTTCCATTATTCCCCCCGCTTTTTGCTAATCAATAACTTTGTGCTTCCGTATAATTGATTCGTTTAGAAGATACAATTGTGAGTGGTTGGTTGTTAAAGACACTAGATTTAGGTGAAAAAGATAAAAAATACACAATATAGTGATTTTTTTGTTGACAGGATATGAAAAATAGTGTTTTATGGCGTTGCTGTACTAGTCGAATTGCGTCTAAAATTACGGTAAAGGTATAACCTTTCTTATAAATTTATATGATTGTTCAGAGCCCTGCTTTTGCGGGGTTTTTTTATTGTCTTGTTTACAAAAAGAAACACACATGAAAACCACTGAAAAACTTGCAAAAAGAACGCCCCCAAAGGCAGGTCAAGGGCGGGTAAAAGGTGTGCCAAATAAAACGACACGTATTTTGAAAGAAGCAGTGCTTAAGGCAGCAGAGCGCGCTGGTAAGAAATATGGTGATGATGGTTTGATCTCTTATCTCGAAAAACAGGCAATCAAATGCCCCGCTGCTTATTTGGCATTGTTGGGGAAGATTTTGCCTCTTCAAGTGACAGGGGAAGATGGGGGAGCCATTAAGATGATAACGCGTGTAGAAATCGCGCCTTTAGTTCATGACAACACGACAGATTAATATTGTTCCAAAGCTTATACCGATTTTTACAGGTAAGGCTTTGGTGCGTGCTGCTTGGGGAGGAAGAGGGTCTGGAAAGACAAGATCATTTGCCTTGATGGCTGCTTTAAAAGGCTATCAGTTTGGTATGGGAGGAATATCAGGCACTATACTTTGTGCACGGCAGTTTCAAAACTCGCTAGCAGAAAGTTCATTGGAGGAGATTAAACGCGCCATTGAAGCGCATGACTTTTTAAAGGACTATTACAAGGTTGGGGAGTCGTCGATTAAATCGATAGATGGTCGTATATCCTTTCAGTTTTCTGGACTTGACCGGAATATTGCAAGTATCAAATCCATGGGGCGTATTTTGCTTTGTTGGGTTGATGAGGCGGAGCCGGTTACAGAGACGGCTTGGCAAACGCTTATACCGACTTTGCGAGAAGAAGGAGAGGGGTGGAGAGCAGAGTTATGGGTGACATGGAATCCGTTGCGTGAGAATGCCCCCGTTGAGAAGCGGTTTCGCTTTTCAGACAATGAGGCAATCAAGCGTGTTGAGATCAACTGGTCAGACAATCCGAAGTTTCCCAAGATCTTGAATGAAGCGCGGCTTGATGATCTGAGAAACCGTCCAGAGACCTATAAGCATATATGGGAAGGGGCTTATCTTACAGCGGTTCAAGGCGCTTATTATCAAAAGGAAATGTTGGCAGCCGAGCAGGAGGGGCGGATAGGGCGCGTTGCTCGTGATCCTTTAATGCAAATACGCGCCTTTTGGGATATTGGGGGCACGGGTGCTAAGGCAGATGCCACAGCGATATGGATAGCACAGTTTGTGGGGCGAGAAATCAGAGTGCTTAATTATTACGAAGCACAGGGACAGCCTTTATCGGAACATGTAGGCTGGTTACGTCAAAATGGTTATGAGAAGGCACTGATGGTTTTGCCCCATGATGGTGCGACCAGAGACCGTGTGCACAATGTGAGTTTTGAGAGTGCTTTAAATGATGCGGGCTTTGAAACACAGGTTGTTCCCAATCAGGGAGCAGGGGCTGTTAAGATACGTATAGAAACAGTCCGTCGTGTTTTGCCTTCTGTTTGGTTTAATGAGAAGACGACGGTAGCAGGACGCAAGGCGCTGAACTGGTATCACGAGAAATGGGATGAGAAGCGCGGCATTGGTTTGGGTGCAGAGCATGATTGGTCGAGTCATGGGGCAGATGCGTTTGGACTGATGTGCGTGGCTTATGAAGAACCTCCGACGATACAAAAGCGACCAGCTTATAGCGGCAGAATGGAATATGAGAGCACGTCATGGATGGCAGAATGATGTATGATGAAGAGCATTTAGACAAAGAAAGTAACGCATCAGATCTGTCGACAGAAGGCTTATTTCGCAAGCTTGTGAGCTGGTACAAAGAAGATGTGGAGCATGTGAATAAATGGCGTGAACATGCACGGGAGGATTTTGGTTTTTACAATGGTGATCAATGGAATGAAGAAGATTTATCGGCGTTAAAAAAGCAACGCCGCCCCGTTATGACCTTTAATCGTATTGCTCCGCTTGTGAATGCTGTTGTGGGTTCAGAGAGAAATAATAAGCGAGAAGTGCAATTCATTCCCCGTCAAGTAGGTAAGGCATTGCCAAGTGAATTGCTTACCGGTGCGGCAGAATGGTTTCGGGACATGGCGCATGCCGAATACGCTGATAGTGATGCTTTCCAAGATGCGGTTATCTGCGGCATGGGGTGGACCGATACCCGCCTTGATTATGAAAACAGCCTTGATGGTGAACCGGTTATTACGCGTTTAGATCCTTTAAAGATGGTCTGGGATAGTGCGGCAGTGCAACCGAACTTAACCGATGCACAACGTTTGTGGTATGTAGACCGCAAGACTTTGGAAGTAGCCAAGCAGATGTTTCCCAAATCTCATTGGACAGAGCTGAGTGCAGATTGGGCTCGTGATGGGGTTGCTTATGAGAGTATTCATCATAATGATCTTGAAGCTTATAACGATGAGAAGGGTATTGATGTTGAAAACGGTCGACGGATGGTCACGCTTGTTGAATGCCGTTGGTTTGAAAGCGAGAGGTATTACAAAGCGCCCGATTTAAGCACTGGAGAACTTCGTGATTATAGCGAGGAAGAATTTAAACAGCTTCAATGTATGATGCCTAATATTCAAGGGGCGGCTTTTAATAAAAAGGTTGTTAAGCGCGCTTTTTTAGGCAGGAAGGTTTTGCTATGCCCCGATCAACCCATGGTTCCAGCTGGTCAATTGGGTTGAGAGTGTATAACGGGATATTTTGACAAGATAGAACGTCAGTTTTACGGTGTTGTACGTCCGACGAAAGATCCTCAACGGTGGGCGAATAAATATTTCAGTCAAGTGATGTATATCCTTAATAGCCAATCCAAAGGGGGGATAATGGCAGAGAGTGGTGCATTTAAGGATGAGAGAGAAGCAGCAAAAAGTTTAAGCCGATCAGACAGTATTACATGGGTTAAACCTAACGCATTGGCACTAGGTAAAATACAACCAAAGCCTGTAGCACAGTTTCCACAAGGCTTTTTCCAACTGTTTAATGAAGCTAAGGAAGCAATTAATCAGGTGACTGGTTTATCACCTGAATTCATTGGCACAAGAGAAGTGACACAAGCGGGTATTTTGGAGGCACAACGACGCCAATCCAGTTTAAATCTGCTTGCTTGTCTGTTTGATGGCTTACGTTTGTACCGCAAGCGGCAAGGTAAGATTATTTTGCACTTGATACAGAATTACTTGTCCGATGGGCGTTTGGTACGGATATCTGGTGAAGAGAATGCGCAATATATTCCATTGACGCGTGAAGAAGTAACGAGTGTCGAGTATGATATTGTAGTTGATGATGCGCCAACCAGCCCGAATGAGAAAGAGCGCACCTTCGGTATCATCACACAGCTGCTCCCATTACTTCAAAATGCGATTACGCCGGATATTATGCTTGATCTACTTCGTTATTCTCCATTGCCGGCGTCATTGCTTAATCGTGTCAGTGAGAAGTTCCAACAGCAACAAATGGCACAACAACAGCAGATGGACCCCGAGCAGGAAATGAAGTTGCAGGAAAAGCAGCAAGATATTGCGGCTAAAAGTCAGATGCAACAGATGGATTTACAAGGCAAGCAGATTGAATTGGTCATGCGTCAAAAGAGAGCAGAATTGGAAGCGGAATTGATGCAACAGAAGCATGAGCTTGAACGGGAGCGTATTCTTAATGAACGAGCGCAAAATCAAATCATGCGTGAAAGAGCGGCAACATACAGAGGAAGAAGCATTTGAGAGAGGTTAGAGAATGAATGCAGAAATGAACGAAGCGATGAATGAAGCTATGAATGAAGATTACAGAGTTGGAGCACCGGTCTTTGATGATGAGAGCTCTTTTGATGCTGGCACTTATGATGGTGAAACGATTGATAATGATGATGTCACCTCTACAGAGCCGGTTTTAGAGCCCGTTGAAAAGCCTTCAGAGATTGTTCCTAGTATAGAGCAGCAGCGTGTGGAGCAACAAACCAAACAAGCCCGTGAAGCGCTTGTCAAGTTTTATGAACCCCAATCCCAGACGCCAATGGTTGAAGGTGAAAATGCACCCCCAGACCCTACACAAGACATTATTGGCTATATGAGTTGGATGGGAAAAAAGATTCGAGAGCAGGATGCGTATATTAGGGAACAGAAAGAAGCGCTAAGACAAGCTGAGGAACAGCAGCAGCATGATATACGTCTTGGTCAGTTTTTCAACAATTCTGTTAAGTCGTTTCAAAATAAATCCAGTGATTTTGGTGATGCGGCAAATTTTCTTTATGAGAAGCGTGCGAAGGAATTGAGTTCTTGGTCGTCACTTTATCCTGAGTATGCAGATCCAAACACAATTTCTGAGATCATAAGGAATGAATTGCGTACGATTGTAGCGACTTGTGCACAAAGAGATCTCAATCCGGCAGAAGAGCTTTATGGGATAGCAAAAAATCTTGGCTATCAGAACCAAGGGGTACAAGCGAATAATCAGGTAGCAGAACTTCAAAGCCGGCAGAATTCTGCGAGAACCTTAACGGCATCTGGTGGAGGGGGGAGTACGGGTTCACTTTCATGGGAAACGATGAACGCTATGACGGATAAAGAGTTTCAAGCGTGGTACAGCAATCCAAAGAACCGAGTGCTTATACGCAAATTGAGTGGTGCGGATGATGAAGATTAAGTGAAAGACTTTTAGAGAATAAGCCGCCTTTGGTGCGGGTTAGTAGTCCGGCTTTAAGCCGGTTTTTTTATAGCAAAGAAAGGTGAAATAAATGGCAACAACACATATAGGGATTAATGATCCCCATGCGTTAAAAACATGGGCGAGAATGCTTGATGCGGAGGTCTCCAAAGCAACTCCTATTGCTCCTTTGATGGGGCAGGATTCCAATAGCATTATTCAGGTGAAAACAGAGACGCAAAAAGGCAAAGGGGATTGTGTAACATTTAGTCTGCGAGCTCAGTTATCAGGACGTGGCGTGAGTGAGGGCGAAACCCTTGAAGGCAATGAAGAGGCACTCCAATTCCTTCATGATAAACTGTATATCAATGAACTTTATCATGGAACAAGAATTGCCAATGAAGGCACTATTGATAATCAGCGCACATTGTTTAATTTGCGCGAAGAAGCCAAAAACAGTTTATCAGATTGGTATGCGGACCGTTTGAGTTTGATGTTTTTCGTTCACGCTTGCGGTTATACCGCTAACAGGCTCCGTTTTGAGGGAGAACTGGTTGATCTTGATCCTCTTTTTTGGGGCTTTAATGCACCGTTAGCTCCAAGCAATAAGCGCATTGTGCGACCAGAAGCAAAAACCAAGGATGAAGATCTTACAGAAAAAGCCAAACACAGCTTTAATCTTAAATTGATAGATGAAGCGGTTCAGTGCGCTAAGCTAGCGAATCCTAAAATTAGACCGGTTCGTGTGAATGGCGAGAGTGTTTATGTGTTGTATTTGCATCCCATTCAGGTAACGCAATTGCGTACCAATACAGATACTGGTCAGTGGCTTGATATTCAGAAAGCTGCTTACACAGGTTCTCGTGCGCAAAACCCAATCTTTGATGGTTCTTTAGGCATGTATAATGGTGTGATTTTACGTGAATCTGAACATGTCACCCATGGGGTTAAATCTACCGATCATACAGCGAAAAAAAGTGTGCGTCGTGCTGTTTTTCTTGGAGCACAAAGTATCGTTATGGCTTTTGGGAACAATCGCAATGTCAATCGCTATAAATTGGTGGAAGAGCATTTCGACTATCAACGTTACTATGGTTTGTCTGCGAAAACACTGATTGGCATGAAGAAAACCCGTTTCAAATTTCCAAATAGCTCTCAAGCAGCGCAAGATTTTGGAACGATTGTTATCCCCACCTACAGTGGTGAACCTGATAATTAATCATAGGGAGGAAGCAAGACATGGCAGATCATTTACCACCTCCATTACAGGGAAGAACTCTTCATACCCAACAGGTGAGTTTCTTACGTTTGAATATCTCGCATAAAGATAAGCATCTTACGGAGAAAATTGGGATATTACCTCGTGGCGCTTTGATCACTTCGATTAAAGCTTTTGTTAAGACGGCGTTTTCTGAGGCGAAGTTGAAGATAGGAAGTACCTATGGAGGCAATGAGTTCAGTGAAAAGGACATCAAAGCCCAAGGCACGCAAGATTTTACGCCAACAGATCAAAAGTCTTTTGTTGCAGATGATAAGGAGCTCACCCTTTATGCAACACGAGACAAAACTACTGATGCTGGTGAATGTATTGTGGTTGTGCAATTCGTGACAAATCATTGAGGGGATAAGACATGGCAGATTATTTACCACAGCCCTTGCAAGGGAGAAATCTTCATACCCAGCAGGTAAGCTTTTTGCGGCTTAATTTTAGCTATGAAGATAAAGAAAACGCTATGAGAATAGGCACGCTACCTCGTGGTGCTTTGATTACTTCGATTAAAGTGTTTGTTAAGACAGCATTTTCGGACACAAAGGTTAAAATAGGGTGCACTGCTGGAGGGACTGAGTTTGGTGAAGCAGAAATCAAACAACAGGAAGTCAAAGAGGTTAAGCCCACCAATCAGAAGGAATTTGTTCCTTATGATAAAGAGGTCACTCTCTATGCTAAAGCTGATAAGACAGTACAAGCTGGTCAAGCAAGTATAGTCGTTGAATTTGTAACCAATCACTGAAATTGAGGGGAGAGATTTATTAACTCCCTCTCAGTTTATGAAGTAGAAGACTGTACAGAGAGTTGCAAATTAAGGGCAGATAAGACAGCGACTAAGGTAGAAAGTTTAGGGTCACCAGTCTTACTTAAAGAGCGGTATAATCCACTGCGTTCGCGATTGGTTTCTTTTGCTAAGGCACTCATATTTTGTGCTCTAGCAACAATACCAAGGGCATCCGCTATATGAGAGGCATCACCGGTTTTAAAGGCTTCATTAAGAAATGCTTGTTGTACCTCAATGTCTTCAAGATATTCTTCTGGTTTAAAGGGGGTTATTTTCATCACTGTACTCCTCTTTTAACTTTAATGCTTGTTCAATATCTTTTTTCTGCGTTGATTTATCTCCACCACATAACAAAAGGATAAAATCAGAGCCTTTTTGGGTAAAATAAATTCGGTAACCAGCACCATAGTGGATACGTAATTCACCTATACCATTAAAGAATTTAACATTACCGAAAAGACCCTGTTTTAAGCGGACAATACGTTGAAGAATAATAGCCTTAACGCTTTTATCTTTAAGTTTCTTAAGCCAAGTATCAAATTCTATCGTTTTATGAATGAATACCATTTGAGTACTATAATACACAAAATATATAATATCAATAGTAATAATTTTTACTGAAAGGTATTTTGATGACACGTCATTATATCCGGGTTAAGACCGGAGGACCGATACCTGTAAAGCGAGATGTTTATCGTCATAAGAGAACACTTTCGCACTTAGTGTCAGTCATATAAGATATAATACTAAAAAACACAATAAAGTCAATAGTTTGAGTGAAATTATTTTATATGAATCCACTTAAGAATCCACACTTTTATGCATGATTCATTTGATC
>NZ_JBHIME010000067.1:0-13552 GCF_042193875.1 Bartonella sp. OC68QHHN
TCTTCTTCAACGCGCGTATTCCACAATCCATTATCTGTCTCAACAAGTTTATTATTTCTCATGAGATATTCGACAATAGCTACAAATTTTTTCTGCGAACAATGACAAACGCGTGCAAGCGTTTGAAAATCTGTTTTAAGTGGTTCTTTTTTTTCATACATGCAAACGAGAAGAGTTATATAAACCCCCCGTTGTTCAGATGTCATTCCATTTGTACCACTTATCCAGTCATACAAATGGAATCTTATCCATGGCATTGCATTAGACCTTCTTTTTGTAGCGAATGTCTTTTTGCACACACCGCCTTAATCACTTCTTCTTTTGAGGCGTTGCCTTTATTTATTGTGATCTTCATTTTTGTCAGATATTGCTGAAAACGCAAATAGCGCATACCATCGCCTTCAAAACGACAGGATTCAAAATTGACAGTGCCACTTGTTATATTGCTGTCTACACGAGAAATCGCCCAGCTTGTTTTGGTGCCTAGATCAAGGCAGAGAATGGTTTGTGCAAGGCTGTTGCGTATTTATATGTGCGCTATGACAGAGTGTGTTGTGTTTGCCTGTCTTGAAAAAATATTTGTGAGAAAATACTTAAAACTACTTTTTGGCCAAATTTTTTACTGCCATTCGAGGAAAAATAATCTTAAAAGCAGTTAATTTTCGAATTGACTCTTCTTGTTTTTGAATTACATCTTTTTGTGCACGTATTATTTCAGCTTCTTTATCTATTATTTTGTCTTTTTCATCTATCTCTTTTCTGAGCGTTTGCATCGTTTTACAAGAATCATGAAGAGTATAAGCCAACCCCAAATTAGCAATAAAACAAATAACAACTGCTACTATTAAACTCAGATCTATCTTCATTCCATACCTCACTTACTTTTCTTCACATTATCTTACTCCTGTTAAGAGTGTGAATGGTGCTGCTGGTGTTGGAGAAATTTTAGGATTGGCGATGATGAGGCGTTTGTTAGATGCAAATGATCTCGAAGAAGAGCTTAAGCATTACAAATCAGTTACAACAGATGCTAAGCGAATTTTACCAAGCTCTGTTGTGAAGCTGCTTAACGTTAAAAACATAACTCATTTCCTCATCCTCAAGGATGAGAAAATCGAGATTGGCTGCCTCTCTACCCTAAAAGACGAGGAGGAGGTCAAAGTGCTAAAAAGGTACTTCAAAAAGCAGCAATGATTCGTATTTTAGCATCATCGCGGTGCCGTCTGATAGCGTTATAATGGAGTTATGAAAGGTGGTTTAGAAGGTGGTTTAATTTTTGTTGATTTTTAATAACCTATTGGAAAATAAGGGGAAATTCAAATATTGTGGTGCGGACGGCGGGACTTGAACCCGCAAGGTCTTTGACCGGCAGATTTTAAGTCTGCTATGTTTACCGTTTTCATCACGTCCGCGATGAGAGTTCTCTCATAAGCTATATCTTTTATTGAATCAAGAATTAATGACAAAAGAAACATTTTTCATTTTTTTAGTGAAATTTTGACTGACAATAGTTTTCTTTATCGCTAGAAAAAGCTTTTATAATGTAAATAAAGCATGAAATGATTAGTGTTATGAGTCAATTTATTCAAGACGTCACAAAAGCTATGGTGGGATTGCATCACGTGTTTGCTGAAACACCACTTCAGAGAAATGATTTTCTTAGTCAAAAGTATGATGCAGAAATTTATTTAAAGCGTGAAGATTTAACACCGGTGCGGTCTTATAAGATTCGTGGTGCTTTCAATTTTGTTTCAGAAATGCTTAGCAGTATATCATCAGATTCTGCATTTGTTTGCGCTTCAGCGGGGAATCACGCGCAAGGGGTTTCTTTTGTTTGTCGTTATTTTAAACGTAAAGGCGTGATTTTTATGCCTATGACAACGCCACAACAAAAAATTGAGAAAACACGTATTTTTGGTAAAGAATTCATTGATATTCGTTTGATTGGTGAAACATTTGATCAATGTTATGAAGCTGCGCAATCCTTTGTCGTGAAGAGTGGTGGTGTAATGGCTCCACCTTTCGATGATATTCGCATTATTACGGGGCAGGCAACAGTGCTCTGTGAAGCTGCTTTACAATGGAAAAAACTCAATGGAGAAAGTGAGCCAGATTTAATGATTGTGCCGGTAGGGGGTGGTGGTTTGGCAAGTGGGGTGAGCAAGTTTTTACATGAATATGGTTGGAAAACAAAACTTCGTTTTGTTGAGCCGCAAAGAGCTGCAAGTTTGCTTGCTTGTTTGGAGAGTGGAAAACGCGTCAAGCTTAAAAGTATTGACACTTTTGTAGATGGTGCTGCTGTGGCTGAAATTGGTGCACTAAACTATACAATTCTAAAGCAATTTTCTCCTGATTCTGTCATTACGGTTCCTGAAAATCGCGTTTGTTCTACGATGGTTGAAATGCTTAATGTTGAAGGTGTGGTCCTTGAACCGGCTGGTGCTTTATCGATTGATGCGCTTAACAGTATTCCTCCTCAAGAGTTAAAGGGAAAAAAAATTCTTCTCGTTATTTCAGGAGGTAATTTTGATTTTGAGCGTTTGCCAGAAATTAAAGAGCGTTCTTTACGTTTCCAAGGGTTGAGAAAATATTTTATTTTTAGTTTTCCGCAACATCCTGGTGCATTGCGTCATTTTCTTTCCACATTATCATCAGATGATGATATCGTACGTTTTGAATATCTTAAAAAATCAGCGAGAAACTTTGGTTCTGTATTGGTTGCGATTGAAACAAAAAAATACGGTAATTTTTGTCTTTTAGAGGAAAAATTTCAAGCGTTAGGTTGGCGTTATCGTGATATTACTGATGATCAAACGTTATTTGATTTCGTTATTTGAGAAACTGAAACTTTACTAAAAAAAGAAGTATAATGATGAAACCTATTTTTTATTTGGTGCTGAGTCTATTTTTCTTTTTGATTGTTAATCAACATAGTTTGGCATCTCAGCCAACAATAATACAAAAAGCTGAACTTTCAAGAGTCGTTGTTGATGTCAATAATGCTATAAAAAATAGGGATTTTACGCCTGTTTCTCGTTATATACCTGAGCGGCTTTATAAAGAGATGGCACATCGATTAAATACAACAGAGAGTGCTTTACGTAGTGATTTTCTTCAACAGTTGCATAGGAAATTTGAGGATTTGCCTTCTGGTGCTTATTATTTAGATAAAGAAAATATAGAGTATTTACAAACTGATAACGGTATTTTGTATGCTTTAATTCCAACAGTTCTTGAGATGAAGGATCGCATCATTCGATATAAAACTTTGGCGATTTTTGATAAAACCCAATGGTATTTAATTTATGGTGGTCAAAAAACTTTACAAAATCCAGTTTTTCTCGAGATTTATCCTGATTTTATCAAGGTCCATTTACCGATGGACACAATCATCAAAAAGTAAACGATCTAGATATTGTTTTTTATTCATGATAAATGTATTTCGTAAAGTTCTTGCTTTTTTATCATAATCCAAGGATAATGGAGATGAAGGTATTTAGGCTGGTTTGTTGGCTTTTTGTAAAGTGAAGTTTATACGCCTTTATCTTGATTTCAAGGTGCTCATGAGTTGCGCAAGCCGCTTTTTAAGCGTTGCTTCATTTAAGATGTCAGGGATTTCTCTTGCGCGGATTCTTGAGAAGAGAGTTCAGCTGGTTACTTGTTTTGAGTTCTTAAGCTGAGGAAAGATTTTATTTTGCCTATAAAAGAAGAAAATGTTTTTACAAAGTTAGGTTTGCCTACTCTTTTGATTAAAAATTTACTCATTGCTGGGATGAGTAAACCTAAGCCTATACAAGAACAAGCTATTCCAGTGATGTTGAAAGGACACGATATTTTAGGTATTGCTCAGACAGGTTCTGGAAAAACCTTGGCTTTTGGTTTACCTATTTTAAGTCAGATTTTGGCTTTTGGTGATAAACGCTGTCCTAAAACTGCACGCGCTTTGATTTTAGCTCCCACGCGTGAACTTGCTGTTCAAATTGATGAAACGATTCGTACTGCGGCGAAAGGTGCACATCTTTCAACATGTCTTATTTTTGGAGGTGTATCACGTTTAAAACAAATTAAACGTATGGAAGCAGGTGTGGATGTTTTGATAGCGACTCCAGGGCGTTTGAGAGATCTTGTTTGTGAAAAGTGTGTTGATCTTTCCCAATCTCGTTTTTTGATTTTGGATGAAGCAGATCGTATGTTGGATATGGGGTTTATTCATGATGTTAAGCAAATTGCAAAGCTTTTGCATCAAGAGCGTCAGACAGCACTCTTTTCTGCAACAATGCCAAGGGAAATTGCTGTGCTTGCAAAATGTTTACTCAATGATCCGGTTAAAATTGAAGTTGTTCCTCAAGGTACTACGGCTGAAGAGATTACGCAAAAATTATATTGTGTTCCTACGAATGAAAAAAAGAATGTTTTAAGTAAACTTTTGACAAATCCAGCTTTTGATTCGGTGATTGTTTTTACCCGAACTAAACATGGGGCTGATTCTGTCACACGTAGTTTATTAAAGATAGGATATTTAGTCGCAACAATTCATGGGAATAAATCACAAGGTGCTCGCCAGTCTGCTTTAAAAGCTTTTCGTGAAAGATCTGTGCAGATCCTTGTGGCAACAGATATTGCTGCACGCGGTATTGATATACCAGGGGTAAGCCACGTTATTAATTATGACTTACCAGATGAGGCTGAAAGTTATGTACATCGTATTGGTCGTACAGGACGTAATGGTGCATCTGGTGAAGCACTTACGCTTTTTGATGAGAAGATCGAAAGGGAACGGTTGCGTGCTGTCGAGCGCTTGATTCGTATGAAATTGGTGGCTGAGTCTGTTCCAGAACAATTTGCAGCGTTTCCAGAAAATCCAATTGTGCCAGAAAATAGAGAAAAAGAAAACGATAAGGAACGCCGTTTTAAAAAATATAAACGTCAAAAACAGTTTTTAGGTCGAAAAGATGATGCTGCACAGTTGCAGCGGAAAAATTCTTCATCTCCAAATGAGAGGCATAAAAAAGGAAAAGCGGTGACAAAGCGTGCAAAGTCTTTTCGTTTTCGAAAATCAGTTAAGAAGGCTGCCTAGATAAAATCTTGAAAAAAGATTATGTATTGGAGATGTTTTACTTTTGTTGATTTATTCTCAATTGAAAAGAAGTATAAAATACTCTTGCCAAAATAAAAAGGTCCTTCAGAGGTTTTCATTTGTTAGAAATAAAAACTTCTAAATGTTTGTATTTATTTAAAAATCTTTTAAAAAGAAATCATCATTGTAGAGGCGATTATTTATTTTCTTTATTCCTATTTTTTTAAATGGGAATAAATATAGATTTTATTTATATAAAATTATTTTTATAAAAGATGTGTTTTATCTTTAATGATAATTTTTAATTTTAAAAAGTGATGTCTAATAATAATTCATTATTTTATATATATAATTTATTATATCATAGAATTTTTTTCATTTTGAAGCTATTTATGTGGATCAATCAAAAGTATTCACTTGCACGTTATATATGAAATTATCATATAGATAAACATTTGAGAAATAAATAAAATGATTCTTATAAACTCTTTCAAAGGCAAGGGGGTATTGCTAAGATTGAGAGTCGGAAAATAGTATGATGGTATGGCTTTTATTATAAATAAAGATAAGGCTGATCAATCGATTTTATTTTATACCATTTACGGGAGTCATTGTGAAAGGGGCTTGGGGGATTTAAGAGATATCTCTTTAAAAAAGCCCTGCGCAACTTGCTGATATTTTGCAACAGGCAGCACGGGGGCATCCAGAACAGTTTTTCCAACTTGCCGATGATATGGAAGAGCGTGATTTGCATTATCGTGCTGTGCTTGGCATGCGTAAAAATGCTCTCACAGGGGTGGAGCCTGGAGTGATTGCCGCAAGCAACAGTGCACAGGACAAAAAGATAGCGGATGCGGTGCGAGAAGTGATTAGTGCACCCACTTTTGTTGATGATTATGTGACGGATTTGTTAGATGCTTTGGGAAAAGGCTACGCGATTGTTGAAACTTTGTGGGACAAAAGTGCCAAGGAATGGTGTCCGGTTGCTTGGAAATGGCGTGACCAGCGGTTTTTTCAATTGGACCGGCGGGATGGTTTTCATTTGCGTTTAAAAGAAGAGGGGTCTCTTCATGGAAGTGAACTTCCTGCTTATAAATTTTCCATTCACCGCCCAAAGTTAAAAAGTGGTTTACCTATCCGCACGGGGCTTGCACGGCTTGCGGCTTGGGCATTTTTGTTTAAGTCTTATACCTTAAAAGATTGGATGGCTTTCTTAGAAGTTTACGGTATGCCGTTGCGTGTGGGTAAATATGGTGCGAGCTCTTCTCATGAGGAACGGCGGGTTCTCATTCAAGCAGTGCGTGATTTATCCAGTGATGCGGCAGCGATTATTCCCAAAGAAATGGAGATTGAATTTATTGAAGCGGCAGGGGGCAGTGGCAATGCGGTTTTTGGTGTCAAAGCTGAATATTTAGATCGGCAGATTTCAAAGGGTGTGTTGGGACAAACGATGACGACGGATGATGGTTCGTCCTTTTCGCAAGCGCGCATTCATGAAAATGTGCGTCATGATATTGCCAGAGCTGATGCACGGCAATTGGCATTGACAGCCAATCGTGATTTGATTGTGCCTTTTGTTGAGATTAATTTTGGGCGCCAAGAGCGCTACCCCCTTGTCTATTGGCCGATTTCGGAAAATGAAGATATTAAAGCGATTAGTGATGCGCTGGAAAAACTCGTGCCTTTGGGTTTGCGTGTTGGGGCGCAAGAAGTGCGCAATAAGATTGGCTTTTCGCAACCAACAAAAGAAGAAGATGTTTTAAAGGCTCCTGATAATGCGCTTGATGATGAGAGGGGACAAAAAGCTCATGTTTGTGCTGATTGTGGGGGTATTGATGTTTCTGTGACAAGAGAGAGCAAGGGTGGAAAAAAGCAGGGTGGGAAATATCACGACGAATTGGACCGACTTTCTGAAGAAGCTTTAAGTGACTGGGAAGAGGACTTAGAACCCCTTTTAGAGCCTTTTAAAAAGCTTGTGAGAGAAGCAAAAAGTTATGAGGATATCCTAAAAGGCTTGGATGAATTGCTCGGTGAGATGGATCATCACGCATTAGCAGCGCGCTTGGCAAAAGTACAAATGATTGCACGTGGGCTTGGGTATCATGGATGAGGAACTTTTTAAAACCGCCCCTAAAGAGGTCACCCGTTATTTTGAAGCCAAGGCACTTGTTCCAAGCTTTGATTGGCGTGATGTGGCACCAGAAGAGCATGCTTTTTCCTTTACGGTGGCAAAATCGGTAGGCTATGACATTTTGGATGATTTTAAGCGAGCGGTTGGAGAAGCCATAAAGCATCAAGTTCCTCTGCAAGAGTTTCAAAAAAATCTGATGCCGATTTTACAGGAAAAGGGTTGGTGGGGTAAAAAGACCAGCATTGATCCGAATACGGGTGAAAAGAGCGTGGTGCAATTGGGCAGCCCGCGGCGTTTAGAAACGGTCTATTGGGCCAATACCATGAGTGCGCATGCGGCAGGCGAGTGGGAGCGCACACAAAATAATAAAGAATTTTTGCCCTATCTCACCTATGCTTTGTCGAGTTCAGAACATAAGCGTTTAGAACATGAAAGTTGGGTGGGGTTTACGGCACCTGTTGATGATCCGGTTTGGGATTGGCTTTATCCGCCCAATGGCTGGCGGTGTAAATGCAGTGTGCGACAGGTAAGCCGTTATGAAGCAGACAATTTAGGCTATGAAGAGGGGGCAGAGCCACTTCATGTTGAAAAGCAGGTTTGGCACAATAAACGGACGGGGAAAGTTGAGAAGATACCAAAGGGGATTGATCCTGGTTGGCATTTGAACCCTGGGAAACATCGGGCACAAAATTTAAGCCGTTTTTTGAGTGATAAAATTTCCGTGATGGGGGACAATGATAAGCGCATTGCCATTGAAGATATTGTGGGTTCGCCGCTTTTGGAAGCCATGTTTGAAGGACGTATGCCTCGCGGGTTTATACCCATTGCACCTATACCACAAAAGGTGGGTGATGTTTTTGCAGCGGAAAATTCTCTTATTCGCTTATCTTCAGACAGTGTGAAACATATTTTGTTAGAGCATCAAGCACGAGCTCTTCACTTAGATGATTTTCGAGCCGCTATTCAAACACTCATTCGCCCCCATGGCGTTATCAGACGCAAAGATACGCAGGGTGTTATGTTTTTTGGTGAAAGTGGTGGGGCATGGTGGCGCTTTGTGGTCAAATGGGTAGCAAGCAAACAAGAATGGTGGTTGACCTCCATGCATAAAAAAAGCTCTAGAGAAATTGAACGTTTATTGGATGCGGCTGAAAAAAAGGGCGAGAGGTTGTTGTAAAGAAAACAACAGGAAGAAAGTCTTGTGTTTTTAACGGAAAAGAGGCGAGGAAAATGAGAAGGCGTGGAGGGCGGTCAACTCCTCGCAGATCCGGTAAAACCCGTCCTGGTATAACTGGCTCACGCCTCGAAGATAGAAGTAACAATTTAAAAGTTTAAAAGCAATCTCTCAAAAAACGACTTGAGAAAAACCATGTTGGCTTTTGTGAAGAGAGCCGATGTTTGAGAAAATGAGAAGGCGTGGAGGGCGGTCAACTCCTCGCAGGTCCGGTAAAACCGTCCTGGCAAAACTGGCTCACGCCTTACATTCAATGATATAATGTTTTTAAGCCAAAAAGCAATCTTTAAAAAAACGGCTTGAGAGAGGCTTTTTTGTATAAGGCGATAAATTGTACCTCTCACTTCACAACGGCGCTCTATCGTCTTTGAAGTGCCTTTGAAAACGATTTTATGGGATGGTTTGGCACGGGGGTTTCTCTCACAAGGAGAAGAATAGGGAAAAGAGTGCTTTTTTGAGAAATGCTCTTTTGACTGACAGTGTCAGACTTATAGTGGGAGTAAGTTTTATGCATTGTATTGCCAATGACAATTGTAAAGCAATAGGCAATGTATGGAACAGGAATTTCACGAAGATCAAAAAGATGGGGATGCCCAGACATTTTATGATGGGACATTTCATGCGGCGTTAATAGATCTTTGCCCAGACGTTTTATGCCAAGATGTTTTATGTGAAGACGCCACCATTAGCCAAGCGCCTGAATGGGTAGAGCTTTTGCCCAAAGCGCCCCATGTGAAGGCACGTGATGGACGACAATGGCATTATAACCCGCAAACTATTTTAAAAGCCTTTGCAGCCAATAAAGGACCACTTGTGATTGATTATGAGCATGGGCAACATCACCGTGCGAGAAATGGTTTAGAAGCACCTGCCAGTGGCTGGATTGAAGAATTAGCAGAGTGGGATGGTGCGATTTGGGGGCGTGTTAAATGGACCGATATGGCTACCAAAAAAATTATTGCCCAAGAATATCGCTATCTTTCACCTGAGTTTCGCCATTCCAAGAAAGGTGAAATTTTGAATTTAGCCGGTGCTGGACTGGTCAATCGTCCAGCTCTTGTCATGACGGCTTTAAGCCGTGAACAGCCTTCCCCTATAACTTTGACGGAGAAAATGATGGATTTGACAGCCATTGCCAGTGCACTATCGCTGGCAGAAGATGCTAAAGCGGATGAGGTTTTAGCAACGCTTAAAGCGCGCGAAAAGGAACGCGTGGAACTTTGTACCCAATTAAAAAAAGCGCGCGAAGATTTAGCGCTTTTGCAAGAAGAGCAAAAAAAGACTGCTATTGAGAGCCTTTTAGACAAGTCCATTGAAGAGGGCAAGATTTTGCCGGCTGCCCGCGAGGAATATCGTGCGCTTTGTAGCCTTGAAGGGGGGATGGAGCATTTTAAAAGTTTGGTCGAAAAATTACCGGTGCTTGCCTCAACGAGACCTTTAGAAGTGTGTGCTTTAGCGCAAGAACCAAAGCTTGCTCCCGAAGAGGTTGCTGTTGCGGCACGTCATTATCAGGAAGAGCAGAAGAAAAAAGGCTTCGACATCACCATTAGCCAAGCGGTTGAGTATATTAGCGAGCAAAAGGAGCGCCAATCATGAGTACGATGATTTTGATTAAATCTTTTCGCGCTGGAGATGTGATCTCACCTTATTGCATTGTTGCAGCCCGCGGTGAGGGAATGGTGGCAACGGCTTCTGGTAAGGGTGATAAATTATTAGGGACTGCTGGGTCTTGTGAAGCCAAGTCTGGTGAGATGATTGATGTTGGCCAATGTGGTTGGGGCGAAGTGGTTTGTGGAGGCAATGTTTCCTTTGGTGATTTTTTGACCTCTGACCCAAAGGGGCACGCCATAAGGGCAGAAGCAGCAGATCGCACCATTGGTATTGCCATGAGTGATGGTTCTGCTGGTGATGTTATTTCTTTTAAAATTAATTAATCGAGGCATAAAATGAACAGACCTTTTCCCATTGATCCAACACTCACCGCTATTGCTATTGGTTATCGCAATCCAGCAGGTTCTCTTATTGGCGATAGAGTTTTGCCACGCGTTTGTGTTTTAAGTGAGGTGTTTAAATATAGTGAATTTCCCTTAGCGGAAAATTTTACCGTGCCTGAACTTGAGGTTGGGCGAAAAGGACGCCCGAATGTGGTGGAATTTTCTGCCTTTGAACGGGAAGCCAGTGTCAAAGATTACGGACTTGATGATTTGATTCCCAATTCAGATATTGAAGCGGCGGCACGCGCACGGGCGGAGCGACGCTCTCGTTATAACCCCGAAAAGACAGCTGTAGAGGGACTTGCCAATTTGCTGGAATTGGGACGTGAAGTGCGTGTTGCAGCCCTTGTGCAAAGAAGTGAAAATTACGCACCAGAGCGCGTGATAACTCTCAAAGGTGAGAATAAATTCAGTGATTATGAAAAATCTGATCCTTATGCCACTTTAGATGAGGCGATGGATAAAAGTCTCGTCTATACGCCCAACACCATTGTGATGGGTAAAGTTGTTTGGTCAAAACTCAAACGTCATCCCAAAATCATTAAAGCCGTTAAAGGGGGTGGTAGCGCTGATGGTTTTGTCACCAAGGCGCAATTTGCTGATCTGATGGAAATACACCCCGATCGTTTACTCATTGGTGAATCGCAAGTGAATTTGGCACGCAAAGGGCGTTCAGCGCAATTGGCACGTGTTTGGGGCAATAAGATTGCACTGCTTTATATTGACCCCACCAAACAACAGGCGGATGGATCGGTCATCAGTTGGGGCTTTAGCGCTCAATTGGGTGAGCGTTTGTCTGGAGTGATCATTGATCCAGATATCGGCTTATCAGGCGGTAAACGGGTGCGTGTGGGAGAACGTGTGTGTGAATTGGTCGCCGCAAAAGATGCCGGCGTTTTGTTGCAAGAAGTTGTCTAAGGGAAACTTTTAAACATGGCTTATGCAAGCAAAAGATTGATTGAAGAGCTCTGGGGTGATGACTTCTTGGATGATTTGTGCGGGATGGATGAGAATTCTGATCCAGTTTTTTCAGAGCAAGCCATTGCCCGCGCTCTCGAACAGGCAAGCGGTGAGATTGATGTGCATTTGTCTCATCGCTACTCAGTTCCCATTGCCGGACAGCCGGCGGCTTTGGGTATGATCTGTGTCAATATTGCTGTTTATAATTTAGCCATACGCCATACGGCGCTGACCACGACCATTGAAGATCGTTACAAACAGGCGGTTGATTTGCTGAAACGCATTGCCGAAGGCAAAGCGGGTTTGGGGGTGGATGAGCCTAAAATTATGAGTGAAGATGGTCCCGTTAAGGATGGGGCTTTTTTCCATGCCAAACCGCGTTTGATGGGAAGATAACATGTCTGTTTCAACCCATATTGAGATTAAAGAGACAGGGCTTGAAGCGGCTTTATCCTTTTTGCAAAAGGGCGCTGATAGCTCGATGGGGACTTTGGCACAAGGGGTTGGGCGTCTCATCCAAGAGAGCACAAGGCGGCGGATTCAAAGCGAAAAAACGTCTGCCCAAGGAGAGAAGTGGAAAAACAACCATGCCCGTACCTCCATTCTTTTTGCCAGTGGGTCGCTATCACGTTCCATTGATATGAAGGCTTCACCAGAACAGGTGATTGTGGGCTCTGGGTTGGTTTATGCGCGGATTCACCAATTGGGTGGGGTTATTCGCCCGAAAAATGGCAAGACACTGCGCTTTTTTCTTAAAAGCAGCAAAGCACATCGCTTTGTGTGTGTCCCTCAAGTGACCATGCCGGCACGCCCTTATTTGGGGCTTTCAGAGCGCAATAAAGTGGAAATTGTCAAAGCGGCAGAAGATTGGCTGGGAAGGGTTTTTTTATGAGACAAACGGTCAAGCAAGCAGGGCGCATTAATCAGTTTCGTGAAGCGGTGATAAGGAGCCTTAAAGGTGCTTTGCCGGATGTGCGTGATTGCGGCTGTCAATTTGGACGTTTTAATTTAGAAGAGCTTGAAACACAGATGCTTGTGGCTCCAGCCGTGCGTGTTGCGGTGTTAGAAAGCCGTTTGAGTCCTGTAGCAAGTGGGCACATGAGCGCTGATCTTCATTTAGGGGCTTTTATTATTACCACAGGTAAAGAGCGTGATGTTTCTAGTTGGCTTTTGGCAGAAGCCATTGCGGTTCTTTGTCATAGCGGGCAATTGTGGGGGCTAACGCATTTGAGTGCCCCGCGTGAGGTGCAAATTGAACCGATTATCTCTGCGGCGATTAAGCAGCGTGGTGTATCGATAAGCGTGGTGGAATGGCACCAAGATTTGCATCAGTTGGGACGAGATATTTTTTGTGATGAAGGACAACTCAAAGCTGGGTTGCTCTCTTTAGACAATGAGGTGTTGGCATGAATGATGCGCATCTTTTGAGTGATACCTTGCGGCAAATGATGAAGCGTCTTGATGCGCTTGAACGCTGTCTTGCCAACCAGCACATGATCGGGCGGGTTGCAGAAGTTGATGGTCATAGGGTACGGGTGAAACTTTCCGAACAGAGTTCCAATGGACAAGCGGTTTTATCGCCTTGGCTACAAGCGCAAGAAGCTTCTGGCGCTCTCTCAAGCAATATGCCCCTCCATGTTGGTGATCCGGTGCGGTTGTTAAATCCCCATGGCGAAATTGGTTCTGCCTCTCTGGTGGTGCGCGATAGTTATAGTGAGGATGCACCTAACCCCGCACGCTCACCGCAAGAACTTGCTCTGTGTTATGCCGGTGGCGCTTTGCGCATCACGAAGAATGAGCTCATTCTCTCCCATGGGGAAAACCAAATCCATTTGAGTGAAAAAGGTTTGGTGCTTTCTCATCAATCAACCCGTGTTGAATTAACGGGTAGTGTGCAGATTCAAGCAGAAGATTTGCAGCACAATCAAAAATCTGTTGGCGCAAGCCACAAACACGGTGGGGTCAAAATGGGTCCCTCCACAACCTCTTCCCCCCTTTAAAGGAGTTTTATGATGCGTGAGAACAGTTATGTTATTTTAACCAATGCCGATTTTGTTGCAGGTAAGCGTTCACCAGGCAAGGGTGAGGAAATTTGTTTAAGTGAGGAAGCGGCTAAATACCCTTTGCTGCTTGGTCAGATCGCTGAAAAACCAGCC
>NZ_JBHIME010000026.1:0-4534 GCF_042193875.1 Bartonella sp. OC68QHHN
GACAGAGCGAGCATGGTGGAATTCCTTTCAACTTGATTTTGATCACTTGCCTGAACAAAACTCTCTTGAAGCCATTGAAGCAATCACTGACCTTTCCAAAAGTTTGCGCTCTGATTTTCGTCGTGGTGTTTATGGCTATGACGTTGAGGCATTGCAAGGCAATATGTCACGGTTTGATGACAGCATGTTGGAGTATGAAAGCGGTGTTCGCTTAACAGCTGGGGGCACTTTGTTTTCCTTTGGACGCACAACAGAAATAGAGCGCATTCTCGAAGAAGAAGAAGGCAAGCTTATTGGCAATTGGATAGATGATGGGGATAAAGAATTAAGCTGGAACCAAATTGATTACCCATGGGAATTGGCAAATTTTCCGTGGTGTTCGGTCAAAAAACATGAACGCGATATCCTCATGGCAGAATGGTTTCATGGTCGCACGCTTTATCTCGTGTTAAGAGACAGCCAAGATGGCGTGATTGGCACTCGCAGATGCTATGCTGTAGCGCCTGTCGAACAAACTTTGGAGGGTGTATACAGCCATTGTGGTAACAGATTTAACCCTTCCACAACAGGCACTCTGTTGTTTCTTGCTGCCCGTACAGACTTTCACGATATTGATGGGAAACAAGCAGCATTTGTTTCCATTCTCGTTCACGGCATTCCCAAACAAGATATCCCCTTTGATATCCCCCTGGGCAAGCTTTGGTTGGAGCCTGATGAACTGAATGGCGGTGTCGAGATACTCAAAACGCCTGTCAATATTCCTTTGCGTGCCGATGTTCGCGAACAATTCAAGATTTTATTGAGGTTTTAACATGAAGCATGAAAGTGGTTTACCCTTTGCAATTGACAGATCTCTGGGCAAAGAGGAACAACAAAGCGTTGTCTTTTATGGACAACGCCCCTTTATTCAAAGTGGTGAACTCAATGAGGTTCAAACCATTATAAGGGGGCGCCATGACCGTTTGGGGCGCCTTGTGGCACAAGAAGGAGACCGCGTTGAACGGGCTGATGCTTTTGTCAACAAAGAGACAAAGACCGTCACTTTAACGGATGGCAAAATCTATATCGCAGGCGATATTTTCCCTGTTGCACCCGCTATACTCAACAATGTTTCCATGATTGGACGCTTGGAAATTGGTGTGAAGCTGCAAAAAAAGTGGATAACACACGAGGATGATCCAGAGCTATTGGGGCAAGTCCCTGGCACCTTGGCAGAAGGAGAACCCGGTGCCGCACGCGAAACAGCAAAGCTTGTTTGGGCTCTCAAAGAGGATGGGCAGCAAGGCACGTTTTTTCCTGTCTACATTTTGCAAGATGGTATTCTAATTGATCAAAAATCGCCCTCATTGCTTGAACCCGCCATGCAAGCCATTGCGACGTACGACCGAGCCCATGGGCATTATATCGTGGGTGGCTGCCGTGTAAGCGCATTGGGAGCCAATAACGGCTGCCAAGTCTTTAGTATTCAAGAAGGGGAAGCCAATATTAATGGCTTTAAACGCAAGCGCCTTGCCGCTTTGCGCCATGAAGAACCAGAGGATTTTTCGACAAGCGTTGTTCCCAGCGAAACGCATATTTTTGCGCCTCAAAAAGGGAAAACAAGTTTTACCTTTAACCCCTATTATTTTCCTATTGCCGATATTCAATCTCTTTTGTTGACAAAAGAAAAAACCGTTAACGTCACCCGCGGTGCAGTTGCCGCTGGGCGTGATGGTGTTCCTGATAAAANGGTGCAAGATTTTTCGACAAGCGTTGTTCCCAGCGAAACGCATATTTTTACGCTTCAAAAAGGGAAAACAAGTTTTACCTTTAACCCCTATTATTTTCCTATTGCCGATATTCAGTCTCTTTTGTTGACAAAAGAAAAAACCGTTAACGTCACCCGCGGTGCAGTTGCCGCTGGGCGTGATGGTGTTCCTGATAAAAGCATCACCGCGTTTATTAAAGTCATTCAAGGAAGCAAGGAATTTAAAGAAGGCACAGATTTTAAAAAAACCGGAGACACCATTGATTGGGCACCGGTGGGAGATGAACCTTTACCGGGAAGCAACTATAAGGTGACTTATCGCTATCGTGCAAAAATCACGGCTGATAAAGTAACAGCGCAGGAAATCACTGTCTCAGGGGGGGCGNCATGGGAGACGAACCTTTAGCAGGGAGCAGCTATAAGGTGACTTATCGCTATCGTGCAAAAATCACGGCTGATAAAGTAACAGCGCAGGAAATCACTGTCTCAGGGGGGGCGGAGGGTGGTGATATTATCGTCAGTTACACTTACAAATTGCCGCGTATTGACCGTATAGGTCTCAACACACAAGGCAACGTCGTCTATATCAAAGGCATCTCAGCAGATCACCCCATGGCACCCAGTGTCCCTGATGATGTGTTGTCCCTTGCCACCATCACCAACAATTGGCTGGATATTCCGCGTGTGGTCAATGATGGCACACGTGTTGCCCCCTATGATGAGATGTGGCGCTATTTTCAACGGGTGCTTTCGCTTGACCGTCTCATGCAATTAGAGCGCATTAAAAGCAATGTGGATTCTAAAGAACCTGTTGCCAAAAAAGGCATGTTCGCTGACCCTTTTCTTGATGATAGTTACAGAGATGAAGGCTTTCAACAAACGGGGGCTGTAGGCAACGGCATTTTGCAGCTTGCCATTGATCCAACATTCTATACTGCTCCTTTAAAAGCGCCTGTCACGCTTGACTGGACAAATGAAGTGATCATTGCGCAAGAGTTGACAACGGCTTGCGAAAAAATCAATCCTTATCAAAATTTTGCACCCCTGCCTGGTACAGTAACCCTCACACCCGCGACAGACTTCTGGCATGAACAGCGTACCGATTGGCTCTCGGGTATCACCAATCAGATCATCATGGGCAGGAATCGTGGGAGAACTATCCGTAACACAGAAGTGCGTGATGACTTGGTGAGTGCAATCCAAGAACAAATCGATTTTTTGAGACAAATTACCCTTTCCTTTAAAATTGAAGGCTTTGGGAAAGGCGAAATCTTGGAAAGTCTCACCTTTGATGGTGTGAATGTTTTACCAAAAACAAAGCTTGTTGCAGATAGCAAAGGCACCCTTGAAGGCACTTTCACGATTCCACAAAATATTACGGCTGGCACAAAAAATGTTATCGCACGGGGGAAAGGTGGCACCATTGCAACGGGGCTTTTTACCGGTCAAGGTGTGATTGATGTGAAAGTGATGCGGCGCACCACAACGGTGAAGATATGGACGCAAGTGGATCCACAAGCACAAGTCTTTACTCCTGATGAAACACGACAAATCACAGGAATTGACTTTCATCTTTGTAAAATTGGCAATCAGGACCATGATCTGGTGATTGATTTGGTCGCCACAGAAAATGGTTATCCAACCGCCGATATTCAAGCACAAAGCTTTTATTCTATGAAGGGCGCAAAGCTAGGTTGGGCAGAGGCACGCTATGATGTGCCACTCCTTGTGATGGATGACCGCTTAACGGCTTTCGTTATTAAAACTGATGATGCTGATCATTCCGTCTCCTTAGCAAAGCTTGGGGATTTTGATGCAGAACACCAGAGATACGTCTCAAGCCACCCTTACGTGACCGGTCCACGCTTTTCTTCTGTCAATGCGCAGACATGGACCGCCCATCAAGATGAGGCTTTAGCCTTTCGAGTGCTGGCAGCACGCTACACAAAAACAGAAAAAACCATTGATCTTGGCACTTTTGACCTTGTGGACTGCTCTGATTTGCAAGTGCGCGCAGCCATTGAATTGCCTTCAAGTGAGTGTTCTGTCATCTTTGAAATTGAAAGAAACAATGGCACGGTTTATCAACTGCTTCCTTTTCAATTACTCAGTCTTACCGAATATATCAGTGAAAAGGTAAAGCTTCGCGCCATTCTCAAAGGCACCGAAAAGCTCTCACCTGTTTTGTTTGCTCCTGTTCAATTGATTGCAGGAAAGATCCATAAGGAAGCCACTTATGTCACCCGTGCTTTTGCCTTTGGGGAAAAGGCAAGGTTAACGAGCTATATCAAAACATTTTTACCAGGCGGTGCAACCTTTACACTCGAGATGCAACTGGATGATGGTGCTTTCACCCCTCTCACATTAGAGGAAACAGAACAACTCGCTGAACCACTTTGGACAGAGCGAAAATTTATCAGTGGTGATAAAGGCGCCAAACAAGCGCGCTTGAAACTCACGCTTACCGGCGGACCGGCGGCACGGTCTATGGTGAGTGATTTTGGTGCCGGTATATTATGAGGGGAAAACAGAGATGACCAAAACCAAAAAACTCGACATGGAATTGCCTAAAGAAGGACGCTTTATCAGTTCTGAATTCCCAATCTTGCGCGAAAACTTGACCAAAATTGATCAAGCCATTGCGGGTGTTGAGGAAAAAGTAGACGAAAAAGCGCCTTTACAACACACCCATAGCATAAGTGATGTCACAGATCTTGAAGCAGCCTTGAAGAGCAAAATGGCAGCCGATAAAACCTTCTCATTTGCTGATTTAAGCGATATCGAGGG
>NZ_JBHIME010000035.1:0-1319 GCF_042193875.1 Bartonella sp. OC68QHHN
GCTGCTGGCTTTAGCATGCGCACTGTTTCTGATATCACTGGTGCTAATGCTTCCTGTGGTCAGGCTGTTTTTTTCTGCCGACGCTGTGCTGGAAATAAGCCCCCCAGTCAGCGTTGTTTTATCTTTAACGTTGATCTTAAAACCGCCATCACCAGCTTTGATGCCTGATTGTTCCACAACACTATGATAATCGCTAGAAGATTTATTCTTTTGGAAAGAGGCGCTCATAGAGCCCCCACCACCCGTTTGTCCAGCACCAAACCCAGCAGAAACAGAGTTTTGCTTACTGGAAAAAACAATCCCGCCATTCCAAGCGAAGGCAAGGATGGCGGATTGTTGATAATCAAAAGCAGTGCTTAAGGTTGGCATTCATCCGCATTTTTATACCTTTTACAAAACGGGCTATTTAAGCGCTTTTCGACATTTCTCTTCGGGATGACAGCACCAGGCTGACAGATGGGGAGGTCTCTACCGTTAAAAGGAGAACACCAGTTAGCTCTCCCTTTATCACGGAATCCTGATTGAATCATGCAAGCATCAATGGTTGCTATTTCATTGTCGCTTAACTTTCGAACTTCATCCTCAAGATAGTTAAGGTGTGGCATGCCACATTCTAGCAATGCTTTTCCTACCTCAGTAAAGTCTGCTCCTGGCTTCTTCCACCCTGCTACTTCTCCTGGAGGAGGTTTGTCAATGTTTTCAATATCACATCCAGTAACCGTTAACAGAATGAGCAGGCTTAATAAATTAAACAACATTTTCATTTTTTGTTCCCTGTTCTCGTTGAATAAAGTTTTTTAAAACCAAATGAACCATAATTAGTTTGACACTTAGAACTCGCTTCACCATAACAATTATGGGTACTAGGGTTAAAGCCTAAGACTGCTCTCCCCATCTCTCTGATTGGATTAGTTGCTATAGTAAATAAACTGTTTGCTGCAAATATCGTCATATAAAAAGGATTTTTTATACCTTTCTCCAAAAGTGAAAAGTCTAGATTTAAAGGTGCCTTATAAGCTGTAGGCCAATTGTAACCAATCACTGTACTAATGGGGTCTAACATATGACCTTGTGTGTAGATATAATTTTTTTCGCCATCGCTTAGATAATCTACTGTATTGGCCATCGATTGCATGTGAGCAGCCGCTCCAACAAGATAGAAGTCTGTTTTCTTGGCTACACTGTGGATACCATGTTCTTGCAAGTCATTTGCTCCATTGCTTACTGTTATGGTACCACGGCTATGCGCACTAACAATAGCATTGTCATTGCCATAACGATAGATAAAATCTTGGAACTTCTTGGTCGAATTACTCCAT
>NZ_JBHIME010000071.1:0-2567 GCF_042193875.1 Bartonella sp. OC68QHHN
TAAATCACCTTCTGTCATTATGGCGCCAAAATCATTCAACACTGCGCCATCGACTTGTAAGGCACCATTGCCCTGCACATATTTACTCACAACGAGCTGTTCTGGTTTTGCTAAGCCTTGTTTTCTATCATTTCAGTTTTGGTAAACAATATCACCCCCCTAAACAGTTGTAAGGTCTGTATTATAAACGCTTCATATTTCCCCTATCAATTTCACCTCTTCCATAGTTTTTTCCAAAAACGCTTGTAAAAAGGGATAGGTTGCGGAGTGGGAGTGTGCTCAATCTTTTCAATCGGTTGGTCACCTTCAGGTATCTCAACTCCCGCGTGTACTTTAATTCTTTTGCAAAGGAATTCATAAAAATTACTGGCGTAATATTCAGAATCGCCCAATGGAAACCTGACATAGAGTGGGCATTCACCATCCCGAAACTGCGTATAATCAAAATAAAAGGTTTCATCAAAATCAGCGTAACACACGACAAGCTGTTCTGGTGTCGTAAAACCATCTCTTCTATCATTTAAGTTTTGGAAAACAACGTCATTAACAGAAACACCTATAGGATGCTCATAAAGACTATAGATTTCCTCACCACTAATGTCCCCACCTTTATAATGTTTAAAAAAACTCTTGTAAGACGATGTGAATTGTAAACCGAGAGCTTTCTCCGCCTTTTCAATAACAAGATCATCAACTGCATTATCTTTAATACGAAAATGGATAATATCATCATCATATTTATTCACTTTATCAATTAATACTGCAACATCATCTAAAGTATAGGTTTTCATGGATGATCCTCAAAACTTGCGTTATAAACGCTCCGTATTTCTTCTATCAATTGCCCCTCCTCCATAGTTTTTTCCAAAAGCTCTTGTAAAAGGGTATAGGTTGCGGAGTGGGAGTGTTCTCAATCTTTTCAATCGGTTGATCACCATCAGGTATCTCAACTCCCGCGTGTACTATAATTCTTTTGCAAAGGAACTCATAAAAATTACTGGCATAATATTCGCAATTATCCAATGGAAACATAACATAGATTGGACATTCTCCATCCCGAAACTGCGTATAATCAAAATAAAAGGTTTCATCAAAATCAGCTTCACACACGATAAGCTGTTCTGATGTCACAAAACCACGTTTTCTATCATTTAAGTTCTGAAAAACAATATCACCAGCAGGAATACCCATAGGATTATCATAAAGACTATAGATTTCTTCACCACCAATGTCCCCGCCTTTACAATGTTCTAAAAAACTCTTGTAAGACGATGTAAATTGTAAACCGAGAGCTTTCTCGGCCTTTTCAATCACGAGATCACCAACTGCATCATCTTCAGTACCAAAATTGATAATATCACCATTATATTTATCAACTAATTCTAAAACATCATCTAAGGTATAGGTTTTCATCAATTATTTCTCCAAATTTCTTTTTTCTCTTTTCATCAACCGTAGAGCATTACTACCGATGCTCCTGTCCCCATCTGTCAAAATCTATACTCATAATACTCCATTTCATATCAATTATTCCTCCTAAATTACTGTTTTTTTGTTCTCTATAACCTTTAGCGCGTTCCTTCCAATATTCCTCTCTCCATTTTTTAAACTTTTTTCTCTCTATAAGTGATTGATGTGTTTTGGAGGGAGCATGAATCACGGAATTGTATTTATTATGAGATTCCTTGCTCATTTCTGCTATGGGCCCCTCAGGTGTTTGCTTTAGGTGATGCAACTCAACAGGCTTACCATCAAAACCTATAGGTGCTTTTCCTGCTTCCATCCTTTCAACATTGGTGCCCCACACCGTTTTTTTGTTTTTCAGTCCATTTAACCCTTTTATTAGGATCAAAAAGGTCGTTTCTCTGATAGGCTTTGTTAGTCTGTCCAAATTTGCTATCGGTAAATTTAGTGGGTTTCTTTTTTAACCAAAGCTTTTTTTCTTTAGCAGCGAGTTTGGTCAGTTCTTTCTTCGCCGCAAGTTTGTCAGGATCTCCCTGAGCGACAAGTTCTGCAAGATTTTTCTTGGAAGCGAATTGGGCAAAATCTTTCCTAGCATTGAACTTGATCACAGCCTTTTCGCCAAGCTTTATGCCTCCCTTGACTACTCCAGCTCCTCCAGCAAAGTTTTCTAACACTCCGGCTGATAATCTTCCTGTTTCAAAACCGGCATTAAAAGCTCCGTCAACTCCCGCTTTTTCAAAATTCTCTTTTACGTAATCTATATNGCAAATATCATTATTTGTAACATCATGTTCTTCACAGCGCCATCAGCTAACTCGTATAGCTTGATTGGTGTATCGGCAATGAGACCAGACATAAGTCCTGTCGAAAAAGTTCTATCTTGTTGTTCATCAATCTCAAACCATTTTTCGTTAACATCTCTTCGACACTGATCATCAGGGCACTCTTCTAACTCTTTATTCATCTGAGCCTGTTGCGCACTGCTGAGGTAGTTATTTGCAGCGGCATTTCCAGCGGCATCGGCACCGGCATCAACATCGCCACCGGCAAGCGCGGCAGCAACGCCCCCCGCAGCCCGTGCGACATCAATGGTGTGGTCTCTA
>NZ_JBHIME010000076.1:0-3118 GCF_042193875.1 Bartonella sp. OC68QHHN
ATTTCATCAGAATTTATAAGAATTGGATTTTCCATAATTTCTCCTCCCTAACGCCTCTTGGCAATTGTTTGTGTGTGGTTTATGGAATATATATTTCATTTTTAATGAAAAATGTCAATAATAAATTTCATAAAATATGAAATATTCTGCATATGGAGGCTAATAGTGGATGAAGAAATGCTAAAAAAACTTTGGAATTATGGGGATAAAAAGGTGATAGCTGCTATTATTTTTTGTCTGATTGGCCAGAATTCTGAAGAATCGTTAAAACAGCTTGCTGAACTTCAGGTTTTGCTTGATAAAAAAGACTAACAAATTGTCCAGACCCCTCGATTAAAAAAGGTGGGACCTCGCCAATAAAATTAATAATTTTTATTAATTCATCTGCCTTTATCGAGCGGTTTGTGCCCGAGTTATTTAATATGCTGGTAAGAGTGGAAGGCAATACACCTAAATGCTTAGCCAGCATTTTTTTGCTGCCGTGTCCTTTTTTTACTAATTGCTCATTAAGCCATAATCTTAACTGTTCACGTTCCATATAATTAAATTCTTTCAGATTGAGTGAAAAATCAATTCAATAAATTCTGAATTTTTACTATTGATAAAATTCATAATTTATGAAATTATACTATTATGAAACAAGAGCCAGCATATACGCTTATAAAATATTTAGGGGGTGTCACAAAGGTTGCACGCATTTTACATAAATGTAAAGGCGCTGTTTATCGTATAACCTACTCCAAGAAAAAAGGCGGTGCCGGTGGGTTGTTTCCTTCAACTTATCAGGCACAACTACTCACTTATGCTCAACGGCACAACATTGATTTGCAACCTGAAGATTTTTTCTATCCTAAGCGTTTGCAAGATTTGATGAAAGAAGAAAAAGCAACGCTCTCAACGCCTTCTTTTGTCAAGGGTTCCACTGTTTGCATGAAGCCATGTGAACAAAATGAAATGTTGCAATCTCAATATGAAGAAAAGAACAAACATCAACAGCATCCTTCACACTCTTAAAGAAGAAAGATCATGAGAAACGGAATATTGAAGAAACTCTACACACGGATTTGTAGATTAATCGGTTGCAATATGAAAATTGAGAATGGAGATAAGTTTGTGAAAGAATTTATACAAATACCGGATCGTGATTGTAGCATAGAAGATCTTATAAAACGACATAGAACTCATACAAAAGTTCTTGCAAAACAAGAAGAATGGCATAAGTCACAATTTGATAGTTGGATGAGATGGCATGAAGCAACTCTTGCAGAGCGAGATAAGTCAATTGAACAACAGCAAGTAGTACTTGAAAACCTATCCTCTTTAATTAAGCAAAAAAATGAAACGCTATACAGCCAAAGGCTAAAATTAGCTTCACAGATGAAAGTTATTGATGAATTAAATAATAAAATCACTGAGTTAATCAACAAAAAAGAAGAACCGAGATTGATCGATTTTATTTTTGCAGGAGAATGCTTTTAATTTTGGCATCAAAAAAACCACAAATGAGGATTATCAGCCAAAAAGGAATATTCAGGGCCAAATTCATCATATGTATCTTTTGAGCGTGGATATGAGGCCCAAAAATGAACAGTGAATGTTTCCTCTGGGTTAACAATCGAAGTGTGGTCAAGTGTAAAATTTGCAATGTTGCGGGAATTAGGCTTACGGCAGCTAATTATGAAATCTAAAAAAGTGTAGCATCTAGCACGTATAATAAAAAAATTCAAAGCGAACTCTGATGAAGCATTTGATTTTATATTTTGGGGACATAAAGCAATGAGTTTTGGAGTTGTTCTTTTAATAACGAGGTCTTCACCTAAAGTTTTAGATGGCCATCCAACGAAAGGGCAAGCATTTTTAACAAACTTAAAGGGACTTTTTTTCGATATGCGTATATTCCTTATCATTATATCTTCTCTAGTAAGATTTTTAATGCACAATTTCACCCTAACGCGTGAAGTGCCTTCATATTTTTGTGGGAAGAATACTGCCTTCAATTTTAAATATGGTCCCAAATCCCGTGCTTTTTTATCTTCTAATAGAATAGCTGTCTGGGTTTCTGATGCTATAGTTTGTCGTTGGAAGATTTTAAGTTGTTTTTTTAAGCTTCGTTGTTGCACAAAAAGTGTCACCATTCCAGTAACTATCGTAGCAATGATAGGAGCAATCGTAAGATTATCACTTATCCAGTGCAGCAAAAATACAGCACTATCATTTATCCGGTGCAATAAAAATACAACCTTATCAACTACCCATTCTTGCATCATAACTCCCCCCCCCCCCTTTTTTAGAATCACCGAGAGGTTACTTTTTCATAAACATTTTTTCAAGACAAGCAATCACAACACGCTCTGTCATAACACACATATAAATACGTAGAGCCTTAAGGGGGGATTATGATCACTCACGCACAAACCATTTTATGTCTTGATCTAGGGACTAAGACAGGCTGGGCGATATGTTCCAAAGGGCATACGCCTAAAGACGACAACGAAGCAGATGCTTTAGCAATTTTATATTTAATAAAAGAAGGGGATGCGCATGTCTAATGCAATGNACGCCTAAAGACGACAACGAAGCAGATGCTTTAGCAATTTTATATTTAATAAAAGAAGGGGATGCGCATGTCTAATGCAATGCCATGGATAAGATTCCATTTGTATGACTGGATAAGTGGTACAGATGGAATGACGTTAGAGCAAAGGGGCGCTTATATGACGCTTCTCGTTCGCATGTACGATAAAAAAGCACCAATTAAAGAAGATTTTGAAACGCTTGCACGTGCTTGCAATTGCTCGCAGAAAAAATTTGCAACTCTTGTCGAATATCTCATGAGGAATGATAAACTTGTTGAGACAGATAATGGATTGTGGAATACGCGCGTTGAAGAAGAGCTAAAAGATTTTTCTGATAAAAAAGAGCACATATCGCAAGTTCGTAGTGAAGCTGGTAAAAAAGGTGCACAAGCAAAAAATAATACAAAACAACATGTTAATAATTTTGCTGAAGCAAATGACAAGCAAAACGTTTTTTTTGCTGAAGCAAATGCTAAGCAAAATCAAGCTATAAAGAACCAGAATAAGAATATATATAAAAAAACTAAAACTATCGTTTTAGC
>NZ_JBHIME010000011.1:0-47100 GCF_042193875.1 Bartonella sp. OC68QHHN
ATTGTGAAAAACCATCGCTGGAGCCACAGACATAGACAATACCGCATCTGTAGAGGGAGTGGTTAAAAAGTGAGAAACTGATTGATTTTGATGTAAATACCGCGCAGATCTTCTCCTACTACGTGGCAAACTGTTTAGAAATAAAACATTATCAATAAATACCGCAGATAAATACCAAACTTTTTCACCTCCATCTCCATCAACTCTCTATTTTAAACCATACGTATAGGTTCCGCCATCAATAGTTTTAATATTTGCACCAGAAAAATTCTCAGGGTAAAATGTGCTCCTCCACTTTGATCCACAATTAAATCAAGTTCTGTTGAAGAAGGATCAACAATTTCAATACCGGAATCTACAATACTTATTGTGTGAGAACCACGACCATTTTTGATAAAGAGATAATTACCCTCTCCTTCTGCAAGACTGACATTAAAATCGAAATGTAGACTCCTCAAAAGATTATCAATATAAAGCTTCGAATAATGTAAATCGGATTCTGTAGAAGTAAAAATAATATTTCCTACACCGCTTAGCTTCTTAATATAGGTTTCTGTGTTTCCATATCCATTAGAAATAGAGTATAATTTAGCGTTTTCTCCCTCTAAATTAATATCGTCTACTGTTGTCTGATAATTTTATATTCAGTATAAAAGCTGTTATTTCCAGCATAAAGATGGACTTGTCCCCAATCATGAATCTTTATTTTTCCTTCCAACATCGCACCAGCAAAAACCCATGATTGTGCTTGGTGATTGATTGTTAGATCATCCGTGTATCCAGAATCATATATCTTCTGAGTAGCTCTATCATATAAAGTAACTTCGCTCGCATTCCCTTCTGCTAAGATATTCTGCGCATCATTTTTAAAAAGTCCGCTCCTAAGTGCAACAGCCCCCTCATTGATTGTAAAACCCTCATTTTCCGTATCAGCTGTATCAGTATCTTCTGAGAATCCGTTATTAAAATTCTCTTTACCATCAAGATTCTGGACACCTCCTTTCATAACCTTTGTGTCAACAACCATCGCCCCACTATAGACATTTTGTAGTCCTAGGATTCCATCTTCAGCATAAATTTCGGTGTTATAAGCACTACTTTCTTTCTCTTTACGCGACAAACCAGTTCCAAGCCCCTCCTTACCTAAAATAATCTGATCACCACCATAGATTTTAGCCCCCTCAGCATTTTCACCACTCTCAACAATTTGTTTACCACCTTTTTTAACAGTGGCATATTCTGAACTGCTCAGATTTTGGACGAATTCAATACCACCACTCTCAATTGTCGTATCCCTGCTAACACTTGCTGCATCAATGTAGAGTTTTCCACCTTCTTGAACCGTATTATTGATGGAATAGCCCACATATTCATATTTAAAGCTATTTATTTCAGAATCTTCAGATTTACGATTAGTAATATAGACAAGCACCATCACTTATTATTGAATTTGTGAGTACTTTAAAGAATAGGTTTTCTAATCTCTTCCTTTCCTCTTCTAAAGACTTACTTCCTTCTACTTTTTGTTTATTCTCTATCCTTTTTGATCTCCCCTTTTTTTCTTTTAATCCCCTCACATCCGATAACAACTTCCTTGTCTCTTCCAGATGTTCACCGATACTTACTGGTGGTAATAACTTTTCTTTTGGTATCGTTACTCCATCTGCACTCGCAATCTTGACAAAAAAACCACTGGTCATTAATGCACAAAAACTTAATTTCAATTTGCGTTGCATTATTCACACTCCATAATTTCAAATTTAAATTCCCCCATTTAGAAAAAAGTGCATAGACCCAAACAACACAATGCAATTGCTCAACTTCATGTTTTTTAAGATAACAAAGCATTCGATGGATTAAACACTGACAGATCAAATATACACCCTATGTTTTAAAATGCATGCACAACTAAAAGATTTAATTTATTTTAGATACGCTTAAAAAGTGTTATAATTACATCTATGAAAAATATTTTTGAGATACCAAAGATTGATCCCTCAATAGATAAAAATGGCATTAAACATTAGAGGAAACAGTAATGTGAATGAGAGCAGCCTTTATGTCCACATATTTCATCTTTCATCCTCTACAGCATTTAAAACAATGTCTTTATTCTATTTAACTTGGATAATCTAGAGAACACTTATTCATGCTCATCAGTCCATAACCATTGTTCTAATATATAAGAAACGTCATAATATCGACTCGACAGTGATTTGAAATTTTTATAATTATAGTCAGTTAATTCATCATTTGATTTGTCATATACTGAAAGGGACATTCTATTCATGTCTATAAACTTAGAAATGCAAGGTATAAGCAACAGAAATTCCCCTCGTCGCATTTTGTTTGCAAGCCTTATTGGCCCAACAATTGAATTCTTTGATTTCTATGTCTTTGCCACTGCCGCAGCTCTCATATTTCCTCATGTGTTTTTTCCAACACAAAATGATCAAATTGCCATTTTACAGTCTTTCCTGATCTTTGGAGCAGCCTTTTTTGCCCGCCCCTTTGGATCAATTGTCTTTGGACATTTTGGAGATAAAATTGGAAGAAAAGCAACACTTATTGCTTCTCTTCTCACAATGGGTCTTTCAACAGTCGTTATTGGTTTTCTTCCTACTTATGAAACCGCCGGGTGGTTTGCTCCTTTCCTCTTAACCTTGTGCCGTATTGGACAGGGCATGGGATTAGGAGGAGAATGGGGAGGAGCTGTTTTGCTCGCAACAGAAAATGCCCCTCCAGAAAAGCGCGGCTGGTACGCGATGTTCCCTCAATTGGGCGTTCCAATTGGTTTATTTTTATCTATTGCTGTTTATTTAGGTCTGTTGTATTTCCTTGATCATAAGGAACTTTTAGCTTGGGGATGGCGCATTCCTTTTATTGCTTCAGTTGTTTTTATGATTATAGGATTATGGGTCCGTCTTTCAATCAATGAAACTGCTCAATTCAAAAAAACTCTTGAAAGTAAAGAACGTGTCAAAGTTCCTATCCTCGATGTCTTTTTAAAATGTCCACGAATCCTATTTCTTGGAATATTTTCTGGTATGGCAACATTTGTTTTGTTTTACTTAGTCACTGCATATTTGTTAAGCTACTCAACAAACCATCTGCAATTGCCATTTTATCAAGCTCTTCAAGTCGAAATTGTTGGTGCTATTTTCTGTGGAATTTTTACTGTCATCACTGGAAGACTCGCTGATCGTATTAGACGTAGGACTTTGATGATTTGGATTACAATCATCACCGGTATCTATTCTTTTGCAATTCCTTATTTCTTAAATTCTGGAGTTATAGGAGTCCTTGCAATGTCTGTTATCGGTTTGTCTATCATGGGGATGATATACAGTCCGCTTGGTGCTGTTTTGGCTTCACCATACCCAACAGCAATTCGATATACTGGTTCTTCTATTACTTTTAACTTATCAGGTATCGTAGGAGCCTCTCTTGCGCCTTATATTGCAGAATATCTGGTACAACATTTTGATACATCTTATATCGGCTATTATTTGCTTCTTGCTTCTTTTATTTCACTGATTTGCTTTGTCGGATTTACAGATGATGAAATATCCAACTAAAATATAATAAAGAAGCATAAAATAAGTACTGGCAGCAAAAATGCTGCCAGTTTCATTTTTAAAGACATGGGTTGCGGTATTTTCCACCATAATATTCCCGCAAACAAGGCACTCAAAAAGAAAAATAAAAAATCTGCTATATTGCTCATATAAGCAACAGTAAACATTCGTGATAGGATATGTGTTGTTCCCAACCACGAAACGCAAAAAAAAGCCAATATCACAGCCCACAAAACAAGCAAAATTCGATCAATTATCATGATGCCGTTTCATTTTTTAATTGTAGGCCATATCTTTAATATGCCTAAAAGAAAAATCACAATAAAAACCCAACGCCCTCCCCCTGATCCTTTCGCAATAAAAAGCGCTGGATTTACTATTCCTACCAATCCTATAAAAATCAGAACAACAGAGATGAGACGCATTAAACCTGTTTTTCCCAACAACGGTCTTCAGTCTGTTGCCAATACGTTAAATTATGATTTTCCATTTTATATTTTTTCCACTGTGCACGAACAAGACTCAACTGCTCATCATTTCTACCATCAAATATCACAACAAGCCGTTGATAAGTATCAATATTCGAACATACGGCTCCCTCTATGAGAAAACGAATCTTTGAATCATTTGGATTTTCTTGTCCTGTCGTCAGAAATACAGGCTGAAAGTTTGAATATTGATCACACTCAGTTCCATGTCCAATAAATGATTCATCCGCATAAACCCATAAATGCATATCCATAGAATCGCGTTGTTCTTCACTTACACATTGTATTGTTACCTTACCAAAACGAACCAATGCACGCTCTACAAGCGTTGGCAAAATATCTTTCAGCGCTGACTGCGTCAAATGATAGAATAAAATATCCAACCTCTTAAGCCCTCATCACTCTTTATAAAAAGCTAACATCTTTTTTAGAGAAACTTCCATACCCCCAATATAAAAGGAAACGGTTCAAGATATAAACCCTCTTTTTTGATTGAGATGCATTATCTTTTTGAACGTGTCTTTAAAAGACAAACTTTCTTATTTTCAACGTTAATAAAAAAGTTTTTTAAGTTATTTTCTAGATTCCTCTAGATTCTTTGTGGACTATAGTTGAAAATAAAATATAATGCACGGAAAATTTAAAGAGGACCTCATAGACCATTTTATATTATTTATTTTGTAAAAATATCCAATTCATGGAAGGATGTTTTTTCATACTTTATTACATTTTAACCGGAAGCAGTAAAAATATTTGCTATCGAATTAAAGACTGAGGATTTTCCCCAATTTATGCGTATTATTGAGTTCTACATCCTGAAGCGTGTCCTTGTTTTGTTTAGTTCTGTCATGATTGCAGCAGTGGGCGTTAGTTGGACAGTACAAATTCTTGCACGGATAAACTTTCTCACAACAAGTAAACAAACACTCCTCACAGTCTTACAATTTTCACTCTCATTGGTTCCTTCTGTTATTTTTCTTGTCATTCCATTTGCACTAGTGATTGCAGTTACAGCCATCCTTTCAGCAATGAATCAAGACTCAGAACTTGCTGTCATTAATGCCTCTGGTTTTCCTAAAAGTACTGTTTTGAAACCTATTCTTCTTCTTGCTATTGTTGCATCCTGTATCTCCTTTTCTATAGCTAATTTTGTTGTTCCTCAAGCGCGTCTTCATATGCGACAAATGCTAGCAAGCGCTCATTTTGATCTTATTAATCTATTCATTAGTGAAGGAAGCTTCCAAAAACTCGCCAATAACCTTTACATAGAAATTGGCGAACGAAATCCAAATGGAACACTTGAACGCCTTTTCATTGCTGACCAGCGTGATCCTAAGACTGATCTTTTTTATTATGCAACAGACGCATCCATTGTAAGCAATAAAAACGGCAGTTTTCTGGTTCTCAATAACGGTGAAATTGAAAGAGTCAACCATCAAAATAACAGTGTTTCAATCGTTCAATTTAGCTCATATACTTTTAGCCTAGGGGAGTTTATCCCCAGTGATAAAGCACCTACTCTTTATCCAAAAGATCGGTCTCTTTCTTATTTACAAAATCCTGATCCAAAAGATCCCTACTATCAAAGAAAACCACTCCAATATAAAGCTGAGTTTCACCGCAGATTAACACAATGGCTCTACCCTATTGTTTTTTCACTTATTGCATTAGCAGCGGCAGGGGATGTATGCTCCCATCGACAAGCTCGTCATTCCGCAAATTTCTCGGCAATTGCCCTTTCTTTTCTGGTGTATTGGATAGGATATTTTTTTGCAGAAAAAGCAAAGAACGACCTTGCATACGTTCCTCTTCTTTATATTATACCCATAGGAACAATTGCTTTTGTCTTTTTTATGCTTTTAACGAATCATAAAATTGGACTCCCTACAAAAGTTAATGAGATTATTCAAATCGCTTTTCAAAAAGTAATGAACAAATTTGAACATCGAAAATCTCAAGATTCCTCGGATGAAATATCATGATTGGGTGGACACTTGGACGATATTTTTTTATACGTTATCTTAAAATAACTTGTTATTTCTGGGGAAGCATTTTTGTTCTTGCTCTTTTAATCGATTTTACAGAGAATTCCGGTAGGCTATCCTCCCTTCCACATTATACAGCAAAAGATGCATTTTTCCTCTCTGTTTTACGCATCCCTTTTATCATGCAACAACTTATCCCTTTCATTGCACTCTTTTCTGCAATGGTAACGCTTATCTCGCTCAACAAAAAACTTGAACTTGTGATGACTCGTTCAATCGGTGTTTCTGCATGGCAATTTCTTATGCCAGCTTGTTTGGGAGCTTTTCTTTTGGGATTGTTTTCAATTCTTCTCATTAATCCACTTGCTGCATGGGGATTTTCTCAAGCAGAAAAAAAGATGACTGAATGGCGCAATAACAATGTACTAACACCTCTTCATAATACAGGTATCCACTGGTTAACACAACGTACACATTTAGGCAGAACAACAATTGGTGCTAAATTTATCACCGACCAAGGACTTTCTCTTCTCGATGTAACCTTTGTACAATACAAGGACAACGCAACCGTTAAAAATTGGATTAACGCCCCAAAAGCAACCTTGACTAATGGATCTTGGCTATTAAAAAATGGAACAATCTATAAAATAGGGTATCCTCCTGAAAAATTTACCGTATTGCAAATAAAAACCAATCTAAAACCTGAATTTTTAACGGAACGTTTAGTGAATCCCGCAACTATTCCATTTTACCAACTGCCAAAAAAAATTATGATTGCACGTTCATTTGGCTATTCTGCTAATAATTTTGATATGTATTTCCAATCTTTGATTGCATTACCGGCATTGCTTGTGGCAATGACCCTCATTGCAGCAACTGTATCTTTAAATTTTACACGTTTTGGACAATCTAGAACGTTGATTCTTGGTGGTGTAATAGCTGGGTTTATGCTTTATGTTATTTCCGTACTCGTTCAAGCTTTTGGTAATGCTGGATATATTCCACCAATTATTGCAGCTTGGACACCCGTTGTTATTGCGTTATTCTTAGGAATCTCTTTTTTACTTCATAAAGAGGATGGCTAAGTGAAAGCATTAACGCTTAAAAACATTATTTTAACAAAATTAAGTGCTCTCGCTTTTAAAAGTGTTATGGGAGTTATTTTAGGGGTTGCTTTGTCTTATTGTGCGCACGCTCAAAGCCTTATGTCTCCTTCTCAAAGTCGCATTCAAAATCCGGAACGCTCTCTTTTGCTCTCTGCGGATGAACTCATCTACAATCGTGATGAAAATACTGTTTCTGCACAAGGTAATGTCCAAATCGAATATGATGGTAATAAAGTTGTCGCTCAAAAAATTATTTACAATCAAAAAACAGGACGGCTTATAGCACAAGGGAACGTTGAAATTACTCAAAAGGATGGTAATAAAATTTATTCCAACCAAATTGATATGACCAAAGATCTTGGTGAGGGTTTTGTAAATGCCTTACGTATTGATACAGCTAACAATGTTCACTTTTCAGCCCAAAATGCTACACGCAAAAACAATCACATAACAGTCTTTGAAAATGCAACCTATACAGCTTGTGAACCTTGCTCTTATAAACCAGATCGAGACGTCCTATGGAAAATTAAAGCAAGAAAGATCATATGGAATAATAGCATCAAAAAAATTCGGTTTGAAAATAGCAGTTTTGAAGTTTTTGGTGTACCGATTATAAAATTTCCAAATTTTGAGATCTATGATCCAACTGTCAGGCGTGCTAACGGTCTGCTTACTCCTCATTTTTTTTATACTGATTATCTCGGTATGGGGATAAAGAATTCTTATTTTTGGAATCTCGCCCCTCATTATGATTTTACCCTTTCTTCTACCGTTTATGCCCAACAAGGGCTTTTAACCGAAGGGGAATGGCGTCAACGTTTAAAAATGGGCAATTATACTATTCGCTTTGCTCATATATATCAAATGAAACAGCATAGATTTGATAATGATACGATTGATGCACAGCATAAAAACCGTTATATGCTGGCTACAAAGGGGGACTTTCGTATTAATTCCCACTGGACTTATGGATGGGATATCCTTGCACAATCAGATCGACATTTTAGTCGTGCTTATAAACTTGAAAACTATAGCAATCCTATACAACTTTCTCAGTTCTATCTTAATGGTCTTGCAGGAAAAAATTATTTTGATATGCGTTTTTATCATTTTAAAGTTCAAGATTCAATATTGAATGATCCTCATTATGAACGTCATTCTCGGCAAGCGTGGGTCCTCCCACGCATCGATTATTTTTTTACACCAGATGACCCCATTTATAATGGAGAGCTTACCTTCTATAGTAATATGCAATCAATTTATCGTCGTCATGCTGACTTCAGTTCACCCGACCAGAATGGAAACCCTCTCAACATAAGACTTTCTGGTATGACTGGAAATAGTTTGCGTTTAACAAACGAGCTTCAGTGGAAAAAGCGCTTTAACACGTACAATGGACTCATCTTAATCCCCCTTCTCTCTCTACGAGCTGATATCCTTACAACCAATGCAAACGAAAATCATACAGCTTCTATAGAAAACAATGCCTTATCTGCAATTCATGGTACAACAATTCGTGGCATGGCAACAGCAGGGTTGGAACTACGCTATCCCTTCCTCATTACAGCTAATCATTCTACACATATTATAGAACCAACCGCACAAATTTTTATACGCAATAATGAACAATATATTGGGCAAATTCCTAATGAAGATGCTCAAAGCTTTGTCTTTGATGCAATCACTCTCTTTCAACGAGACAAATTTTCTGGTTATGATCGTGTAGAAGGTGGCACGAGAGTTAATATAGGTCTAAGATATTCTGGAAGCTTTAATGACAATTGGTCTCTTTATAGTCTCATTGGACAATCCTTTCATCTAGCAGGAAAGAATTCTTTTGCAGAAAAGGACTTTGTCAATGTCGGTATTCATTCTAGCTTAGAAGCAAAACGTTCAGACTATGTTGCAATGTTTGGTGCGACCCATAAAAGTGGCTTTTCCTTAGAAACGCGTGGACGCTTTGACAAAAAAACAGGAAAAATCCGCCGTAGTGAAATCGAAGCATCACAAAAATGGCAAAATTTTTGGGCGGCTCTACAATATGCCTATATCGCAAAGCAACCAGATTATGAATATCCTCAAGAGCGCCAAGAAATTTCTTTTCAAACAGGACTTAAACTGGCAGATTATTGGTCCATTAATAGCAACACCGGTTATGATTTAGTATCTGGTACATTTATAAAGCGAGGAATTAGCTTGAATTATACAGATGAATGTTTCGGGCTAACATTCGGTTATCAACAGGTAACGAATCCAGGCAGGAAAACACCCTTGCAAAACTTTAATTTCTCTCTTTCATTGCGTACGATTGCAGATATCAGAAAAAAGATAGATTAATTTATAAAGAGAATGTATCAGTCATTTAACTTATCATTGTTTTTATGAAAGAAAGCGTATATTTTAAGTTGTTGATGAGAATTAATAAACAATGCGAAAGCCTATTTACATGAATAAATTGAAAAAGCGTGTTCTTGCTTTATTTTATATCGCGTCTTTGAGCGTAAGCAACCTGCTAATAAGTGAATTTTTGATTCCGACAGTCTTTGCGCAGACTTCTATTGTGGTTACAGTTAATGGCAACCCCATCACAAATTACGATATACAAAAGCGCCTTGCTTTTCTCAGATTGCAACAAAAGCAAGGAAATTTGGTGGCACAGGCTAAAAAAGAACTTATCGATGAAACGCTAAAAAATATTGAAATAAAACGTCGTGATATTGAAGTAAGCAATGATGAAGTTGATAAAGCTTTTGAGAATTTTGCGACACAAAATAATATGACGATTGATCAGCTCAACCAGATTCTGATCCAAACTGAGATCACTGTGCAACACTTTAAAGATTACATCCGTGGACAAATAGGATGGGGGCGTCTTGTTAGTGCACGCTATCAAGCTGAAACAGGTATGATTAGCGAACAAGAAGCTGTACGCAGAATATTAAAAAACGGTGGTGTAAAACCTTCAACCAACGAATATACATTACAGCGAATTGTTTTTGTCATTCCTGCACATCGTCGTTCAGAAATCTTTGAAAGACGTCAAAGAGAAGCAAGCAATTTTCGCGCACATTTCCGTGGGTGTGCTAATGCTCACAATCAGGCAAGAGGTATTTTAGACGTTACTATCCGCCACTTAGGAAAGTTTCTGGAGCCCCAACTTCCCAATGCATGGGAACAAGCTATTCTTGCAACGCCTGCTGGAAAAATGACAAAATTACAAGAAACATCTGATGGAATCGAAGCAATTGCTGTCTGCAAAATAAAAAGAGTTTCTGATGATTATGTCGCTCGACTGATATTTTCACTTCAAGATAGTAAAAAAAGAAGCCCGCAAAAACTTGAAGAATTAAGCGACAAATATTTAGAAGAACTGCGGCGAGTAGCACGCATTCAAAATTCATAATGGCTGCTCTTATTGTTAGCGGTGGTGATCCTGCCGGAATTGGTCCTGAAATAGTAATAAAAGCGTGGAATTTGCGTGTTACGCGCCAAATTCCACCTTTTGTGCTTCTTGCTGATCCAGATGTTATTCGTTCGCGCGCTCGTTTTTTACAGATTGATGTTGAGGTGCAATCTGTTTTAATCAATAATTCCGCAAAAAACTTTCAAAACGCTCTTCCTATCATACCATTAAAAAACAAACAAAGTGATCAATTAGGTATACCTTCATCGAATAATGCCGCTGGAATCATTGAAGCAATTAAACGCTGTGTTCAATTGATTCAAAATGGCCATGCATGTGCACTTATCACTTGTCCTATTGCAAAAAAGAATCTTTATGATGCCGGTTTTCAATTTCCAGGTCATACAGAATTTTTAGCCGATTTAGCCCATAAAGCTTTTCATAAATGTTATCATCCAGTTATGATGTTAGCAGGACCTCGATTAAAAACGGTACCAATAACTGTTCATATTCCACTTAAAAATGTTCCTTCACAGCTTACCCGTGATTTAATTATTCAAACGGTACTTATTACTGAATGTGACTTAAAAACACGGTTTAAAATAACGTCACCCCGACTAGCTGTTTCTGGTCTTAATCCTCATGCTGGAGAAGAAGGTGCAATGGGAAAAGAAGATATTGAAGTTATCACTCCTGCTATTGAATATCTTAAAAAGAAAGGACTCAATATTGCAGGTCCACTGCCTGCTGACACAATGTTCCATGAATGCGCAAGAATGGCATATGACGTTGCCATTTGTATGTATCATGATCAAGCCCTTATCCCTGTTAAAACATTAGACTTTGATAGCACTGTTAATGTCACGTTAGGTCTACCTTTTATTCGCACGTCTCCTGATCACGGAACTGCTTTTGACATTGCTGATAAAGGGATAGCCTCTCCCGAAAGCTTTATTGCTGCTCTTAAACTTGCAAATCAACTTGCCGAAAATAGTTTAATACCATGCCAATAGATAATCTCCCTCCTCTGCGTGAGGTCATTGATATATATGGATTACAAGCGCATAAATCTTTGGGGCAAAATTTTCTTTTTGATCTTAATTTAACATCTAAAATTGCTCACCACGCAGGCAATATAAACGGAAAACCTGTTCTTGAAATTGGTCCTGGTCCTGGAGGTCTCACACGTGCCTTGCTAGCAAAGGGCGCCATTGTAACAGTGATAGAACGCGATGAGCGCTGCATACCAGCTCTCTTAGAAATAGAAAAACACTATCCTAAAAAATTAAAAATTATTTGTAATGATGCACTGAAGCAAGACCTCTCAAAACTCTTTGAAACAAGCCCAGAAAAACCTCGCATTATTGCAAATCTTCCCTATAATATTGGGACACAACTCTTATTAAATTGGCTTTCGGCTGAACCATGGCCTCCTTTTTATGAATCAATGACATTGATGTTTCAACGTGAAGTTGCCAAACGGATTACAGCCAAACCTCAATCTACTCATTATGGACGTCTTAGTGTCTTAACTGGCTGGCGTACTAGTGCTAAAATTGCTTTTGATGTGCCCTCTCAAGCCTTCATACCAATACCTAAAGTAACTTCTTCCGTTGTTCATATTATTCCGCGAACACAACCTCTTGCCTGTTCTGCACAAAAACTAAGCCTCGTCACAAAAACCGCCTTTGGACAAAGACGAAAAATGCTTCGTCAAAATCTCAAAACACTTGGAGGTGAAGTGCTGCTAGAAAAAGCTGGAATTGATGGAACGCGCCGTGCTGAAACGCTCTCGGTTTCCGAATTTGTAACTTTAGCGCATCTTTTGTAACTTTAGCGCATCTAGTGCTCTAAAAAATGCACGTTTTGTTATGCAATCTTTTTTAATCAAGACATTTATCGATCTTTTCAGCAATAAGCCCATCAATAAAAGAGCCAAGATAAGAACAGCGCTCGCGTTTTGCTGTTTCAGCTAAATAAATTGATTTGATAAAAGATAAAGACTGATCTAAATCTTCGTTAATCACAACATAATCATAAGAACGCCAATGCTTTAACTCCGTTCGTGCATTTTCCAATCGTAAATTGATGATATCTTCACTATCTTCTGCTCGACGATGTAAACGCGAAACAAGCTCTTTCATTGATGGTGGAAGGATAAAAACAGATACAGTGTCTCCTAGCATCTTTTTTTGCAGCTGCTCGGTACCTTGATAATCAATATCAAATAACATATCACGACCAGTACTCAATGCGTTTTCAACAGTTTCACGTAAAGTGCCATAATAATTTCCGTGAACTTCTGCCCATTCAATAAATTCATCTTTATCACGCTTATATTCAAACTCTTCCTTTGAAATAAAGTGATAATGTAGTCCATCTACTTCACTAGGACGCCTTTTCCTTGTGGTCATACTTACGGAAAGCTCTAATTGTCCATCTTTTAGAAGTAATCGAGAAATTGTTGATTTACCAGCACCTGAAGGTGAAGAGAGAATAAATAAAAAACCGCGGCGTTGATTTATTTTTATAGCACTCAACTTACTTTCAAAGACTGTCATTACATCACTCTACTTTGTTCATAAATGTTTCTCCAAAATTTGAATTATACATTATCTCAACCTTTCCCCTAATCAATGTGTTTCTTAGCAGTTCTCAATGTTATTCTGCTCTTTTTTGAGATAAGTTATTAGCAGTATATTCACTTCTTTCTTAAATATTTTTATCCATACGCTAATCCCATTGTGACAGACAAGAAAATGATTTTTATCATTCTCATAAAAAGTTTAAATAGAGAAATTTTACTATATTTTGGATTCTCATTTACGATGCAAAAAGATGTGTTATCATTATCAATTCAATGTCTTGCCTTTAATTCTCGCCACTTGCGAACATTCATATTATGTTCCTCCAAAGTTCGAGAAAAAATATGCCCTCCTGAACCATCAGCAACAAAATAAAGTGCATCACTGCTTGGTGGATGTGCCACCGCTTTCAAAGAATCTCGACCTGGATTTGCAATAGCTGTTGGAGGTAAACCATTAATTTTATAAGTATTATATGGTGTTTCCTTCTCAAGATCTGAACGATAAATTGCACGACCGGATGGTTTTCCTTTTCCTCCAAAGAGACCATAAATTACTGTTGGATCCGATTGAAGACGCATATGCTTTGTAAGGCGGTTATAAAATACCGCAGCAACCATTGGTCTTTCTGCTGCAATTCCCGTTTCTTTCTCAACAATTGAGGCTAATATAACAAATTCATCGATTGATTTAATGGGTAAATCAGGTGAACGCGTAGCCCATATAGCATGAATTAATTTTGTCTGTCCTTCACGCAATCTGTTTACAATCTCTTTACGCGTTGTCCCCCGAATAAAACGAACAGTATCCGTCATTAAACAGCCCTCTGGAGGCAATTTTTTTGGAAGGTCTCCAATCAAAATTTGATTCGCAGCTAATCGATCGAAAACTTGCTGAACTGTTAAACCTTCAGGTACTGTAAATGTATACTCAATAGATTTTCCTTTCACAAGAATATCCATAATATCCTGCATCGAAGCATGAGCCGGAATTAAATATTCACCAGCCTTCAAATGCGTTGTTTTTTGGTGATAACCAACCCCATAAACAAAAATATCTGATGATCGAATGAAACCACGTTTTTCTAGCAATGAAGCAATTTCACGAATTCCTGTACCAGGATGGATAAGAACAATTTGTTCTTCCTCAATTTTTCCCTTTTCTTCAAAAATACTTTTTCCAATATAAAGAGGAATACTTATGGCGAAAAGAATAATCACAATCAGCATAAGAAAAAAATGACCGAGAATAACCAACGGATTACGGATGATAGATGATTTTTTTCGTTTTTTATGTATTAACATATCATAACTATCCGCTAAATGATTCGAAGAGGAATCACTTACATCCTTTAATGATTTTCTATTTTTCACATCGGACATAATCCCTCAATAGCGATTAAGGACAATATTATAATTTCTCATTCACCTTATAATAAAGAAGAAAACTCAACAGCAGAAATTAAATAAAAATACTTATTATCCCCTAAAACGTCGCATCACCAACGATGCATTTGTCCCACCAAATCCAAAAGAATTAGAAAGAATCGTATCAATCTTTCGTTCACGCGGTTTGTGTGGTACAAGATCAATTTTCGTTTCAATCGATGGATTATCAAGATTAAGTGTCGCTGGAGCTATATTATCCCGTATAGCTAGAACAGAAAAAATAGCCTCAGCAGCTCCGGCGGCACCAAGTAAATGCCCGATAGATGATTTCGTTGATGACATAGAAACTTGTGGTGCATAATTCCCTAAAACATGCTCAACAGCGGCTAGCTCTATGGAATCAGCCATCGTTGATGTACCATGAGCATTAATATAATCAAGTTCACTCACATTCACTTGTGCACGCTTAAGAGCAGCCATCATACTACGCTGAGCCCCTTCACCACTTTCTGAAGGCGCTGTAATGTGGTAAGCATCACCAGATAAACCATAGCCTATAACCTCAGCATAAATACGCGCTCCTCGTTTTCTGGCATGCTCTAGCTCTTCTAAAATAACAACTGCCGCTCCTTCTCCCATCACAAAACCATCACGATCAGTATCATAAGGACGTGACGCCCGTTCAGGATCATCATTGCGACAAGTAGAAAGAGCTCTACAAGCTGCAAAACCCGCAAGAGATATCCGATTTATCGGAGATTCGGTCCCTCCTGCCACCATGACATCTGCATCACCAAACATAATTAAACGTGCCGCATCACCAATCGCATGTGCCCCTGTCGAACAAGCCGTTACAACAGAATGATTAGGCCCCCGTAAACCATATTGAATAGACACATAACCAGAAGCAAGATTAATCAAACGACCCGGAATAAAAAAAGGAGAAACACGACGTGGTCCCTTATCACGAAGCGTATAACCAGCTTCAACAATGCCCTCAACTCCCCCAATTCCGGAACCAATTAACACACCTGTACAAATCTGATCTTCATCACTCTTAGGAAACCATTCGGCATCTGCAAGCGCTTGGTTAGCAGCAGCCATCGCATAAACAATAAATGCATCAACTTTACGTTGCTCTTTAGGTTCCATATACAAATCAGCATTATAGGTCCCCTCTGTTCCATCCCCTAAGGGAATACGCGCAGCAATCTGACATGGCAAATCTGATACATCAAACTCAGTGATACGTCGGACACCACTTCTTCCTTCAAGAAGTCGTTTCCAACTATATTCAATATTACCAGCTAATGGAGATACCAACCCTAAACCAGTAACAACAACACGTCTCATAACTTCTAACCTTGAACTAAACTTCACCTCTCAAAGCTCTCTTTTCAAAAGAGCTCCGAAGAATATAGGCAAAAGCAATTTATGCCTTTGCCCTTTAGTAATCATGCAGAAGCTTTATCAATGAACTTAACTGCATCACCAACTGTGAAAATCGTTTCAGCAGCTTCATCTGGAATTTCTACCCCAAACTCTTCTTCAAAAGCCATAACGAGTTCAACCGTATCAAGGCTATCAGCCCCTAGATCATCGATAAAGCTTGCATTTTCTACAACTTTATCAGCATTAACCCCAAGATGTTCCACAATAATTTTCTTAACGCGCTCTACTGTATCACTCATGTTGAAATCCTCGAATTTATATTTTCCTATAATTTGGTTAACTATATCAGCTCATCTAATCAAGCAATAGATTGCATTACTTTAAAAGATTTTAGCAATGATTTAAAACATCCTGTGGATATCCCCTACAAAATGAGCCAATCTGACATTCTGACATCAATTGATCAACGACCATGTTAAAGAAATAGATGCATCTTTCTATTTCAATCGTTACTATCTAAAATAATACAACTCATAAATCAATGTGGAATAAAATAAATACTCAAATCATTGCCATTCCACCATTGATATGGAGTGTTTGACCTGTCGTATAGGCGGCTTCATCGCTTGCTAAATAAACAGAAGCAGCAGCTATTTCTTGCCCACTCCCCATACGCTTCATTGGAATCGCAGCCATAATGGCTTCTTTTTGCTTTTCATTAAGCTTGTCTGTCATTGCAGATTTAATAAATCCTGGAGCAATACAATTGACAGTGATGTTTCGCGAAGCAATTTCTTGTGCCAATGCTTTAGAAAAACCTATCAAGCCTGCTTTTGCAGCACAATAATTCGTTTGTCCAGGATTTCCCACGAAACCAACAACAGATGTAATGTTAATAATCCTTCCATAACGGCGGCGCATCATAGAATGTATTAATTCACGCGTCAAAAGAGAAGCAGCTGTTAGGTTAACTTCTAAAACATCATCCCAGTCTTTATCTTTCATACGCACAAAAAGACCATCCCTAGTGATTCCGGCATTATTAACCAAAATATCGACGCCATCCATTTCTCTTTCTGCAACTTCAGCCAATTGTTTAATCGATTGGCGTTCAGAAAGATTAGCTGGAAAAACAAAAACATTCTGCCCTAATTCTGCCGCCACTTCTCTAAGCTTTTCTTCACGTGTTCCATGAAGTCCAACAATGGCTCCTTGTGCATGAAAGCAGCGTGCAATTGCCTCACCAATTCCTCCCGAAGCCCCCGTTACAAGAGCTTTACGTCCTGTTAATCTAAACATTTTTTTAACTCCTTATAGATTAAACGCCAAGCATGCCTAGCGCTGATTCTATTTCATCAACTGTTCCCAGTGTTATCCCCTTTATATCTTTGTTAATACGACGCGTTAAACCTGTTAATACTTTTCCAGAACCAACTTCAAAAAGCGTATCAACCCCATTAGCAGCGATCCATTCTATTATTTCACGCCATCGCACCCTCCCAGTCACTTGTTGGACAAGAAGAGTAGCAATACGCTCTGGATTGCTCTCAGGTGCAACAGAAACATTGGCAATCAAAGGAACAATAGGGGGTATTTTGTTAACAGTCAAAAGTGCTTTCTTCATGGCATCAGCCGCAGGTTGCATTAAAGATGAATGAAAAGGTGCAGAAACTGGAAGAAGAAGTGCATGTTTTGCACCTTTTGTTGATGCAATCTCTACCGCTGTCTCAACTGCTTTTGCTTTACCTGAAATAACAATTTGCCCACCACCATTATCATTAGCAATCTGACATAGTCCTTCTCCAGAAACAGTTTCGCAAATTTCTTCCACAATGTGCTCTTCCAAACCAATCAGTGCTGCCATAGAACCTTCACCAACTGCGACAGCAGCCTGCATAGCATTGCCACGAATACGCAAAAGTCTTGCCGTATCTGTGAGCGTAAATGTACCAGCAGCACAAAGAGCCGAATATTCGCCTAAAGAATGACCAGCAACAAACCTTACCTTCTCTTCTATACGAAGCCCTAATTGTTTCATCACACAAATGACAGCCATGGATACCGCCATTAATGCCGGTTGTGCATTTGCTGTTAACGTTAAAACATCTGCAGGTCCTTCAAAAATGATCTTTGATAATTTCTCACCCAAAGCATCATCAACTTCCTCGAAAACCATCCGTGCGGCAATAAATTGCTCTGTAAGCGCCTTCCCCATACCAACAAGTTGACTCCCCTGCCCTGGAAAAATAAAAGCTGCACCCATTTATCAACTCCTAAAATTGTACAATTAAATTATTTTCTTTTGACCTTATTCATCCGCACAAATCAAGATAAAGCCCTTTATTTAAAACGAATACCACTCTTAAAATTATATTTTAAGGGCGGAATTTGATATAAAAACTTAGGGAAATAGGGGGCTATAAACTGAATAACACCCAAACTTATGAGACTTCCTAAAATTGCACCTGCTAAAATATCAAAGGGATAATGTACACCCACAAAGATGCGCGCCCAACAGATCAAGCACAAAAACACTGTGGCAAATTTAAAAGCAACTTTATATCGGTAAAAATAAAAGTTAGCTGCATAAGATGCAATGGTCAAGGCATGATTACTAGGAAAAGAAGCTGTTCCACGATGTTGAATAAGCGGTGTCGTCAACCCTACCACGAATGGGCGAGGATGAAAATAAAAAAGAGAAATGAGATAACCTATGAAAAGAGCCGCACAAATACTCATGCAAATGCTTAGCACGACACATCGTTCCCTCTTCCCACCACAAAACCACAACGCACAAAGATGGAGAGGAATAATATAAATTAAAAACTTTGCACAAAAAATACTAAACAAAACTACAATCGACCAAGCTTGATGATTGCCGACAAATATTTCAAAGAGTGTAACATTAATCTGGTTTAAAAAGTTCATTTTTCTCTCCTTTATGTTACAGTACTATCTTTTTTTAGAAGAGGAAAATATATCAAGATTTAACAAATCAATTTTTTTATGTGCATAAACTTGCTATTTTAAAAGATAACCTGTAGATATGAAGTGTTTGTTGCCGGCACTTTAGCTGGAGGTTGAACGGAGGGCTGTAAAATATCAGTAGGAAATACAATGTTTCCGGTCTCCCGTGTCTCCGCTCTCGGATGTCTCGAATCGTAAACGCGTCCTTTCTTCTTTGGATTTCCAAAAAAGACAAGTCGCAGAGGCTTTGCGCTAAAACCGGTGAGATTTAATTGAAGAAAGGCAAAACAATGGCTCTTTATGAACATATGTTCCTTGCCCGACAAGATATTGCACCGCAGCAAGTTGATGAACTTTTGAGTCTCTACAAAGGTGTCATTGAAGCACATGGTGGAAAAGTTGGGCGTATAGAAAACTGGGGACTTCGTCCTCTTGCTTACCGTATTCGTAAAAACCGTAAAGCTTATTATGCCTTGGTCAATATTGATGCACCAGCTTCAGTAATTGCTGAAGTGGAGCGTCAGATGCGCATTAATGAAGATATTTTGCGTTATATGACCGTTCGCGTAGAAAAACACGAAAAAGAAAAATCTGCTATGCTCTCACACCTTGATCGCAATAGTCACATTGGACACGATGAAGAGCGTCCTCGTTTTCCACGTCGTCAACGTGAAAATGCTATAGAAGGGGTAGAATGATGACTGATACTAATCAAAACTCTGCACGTCGCCCCTTTCATCGTCGTCGTAAAACATGTCCTTTTTCAGGGACCAATGCTCCTAAAATTGATTATAAAGACATCAAGTTGTTACAACGTTATATTTCTGAACGTGGGAAAATTGTTCCTTCACGAATTACTGCTGTTAGTCAGAAAAAACAGCGTGAATTAGCTAATGCTATCAAACGTGCTCGCTTTTTAGGCTTACTTCCGTACGTTATAAAGTAAGCGATCAATATGCTATGCAACTGGAGAGTTTCTCCAGTTGCTTTTCTTATATGGTTAAAAAATAGCTTGTTGTATCCTATGTTAAGTTATTAAATGTCAAAGTTGGGGTATTGACATGCCCCTAACTGCAGAAAGCAGGACAGCAATAAATGAAAAAAAATCGCACCTATGAGATATTAACCGGTATTTTGGCAGGATTATTTGCTGTTGTGATAGGAATGGCAATCATCAGTGTTGCAAATATCGCACCCTCTTTTTCTCTTCTTCTTGGCTGCTTTCTTTCATTGCCAATTTTTATTGTTGCGTTCGGTCAAGGAACATTAGCCAGTCTCATCGCCCTCATAAGTGCCACTGTTGTTCTTATCATAACCACTAATACCTATATTGCTCTTGGCTTTATGTTCTTATTTTTTCTTCCTGCTGTCTATGCTTCTTGGCTTCTTGGCCTTGCACGACCAGCGCAAAAAGAAAACGAACTGATATGGTATCCATTATCATCGGTTATTTTTCATTTAACTAATTTTATTGCTCTTATAGCAACTTTCATTGGGCTCTATGTTCAAACCCGTCCTTCCACACCCGTCATTGCAAAAAAAATCACCGAAAACATTGCACAAACTCTGCAACAATCACAGTCAATAAAAGAAGCCGATATACGCGCTTTTAGTGAGCTTTTAATGACGCATACAGCAACTTTTACTGCTGTTTCTTTGACTATTTATAGTTTGGTTTTTCTCATTGGTAACCTTTATTTTTCGATGATAGCAGCACAACATATGAAATGGCTAAAAAGACCCCGTGATGATTGGAGCCAAACTCTCCGCCTTCCAATTTCTGGAATTGTTATTTTCATTATTGTTTGCATAGCATCAATGGTTGAGTTGAGCGCTTCTCTTAACTTGAGTACCTGTGTCTTTAGTATTGCATACACTGTCATCATATTAATTAGCGGTCTAGCATATCTTCACAATATTACAAAAGGGGTAAACGGTCGGATTATTATACTTTCTCTTGTTTATATTGCTATTTTAACAGTCGTTTTTGTTCCACCTATTTTTTTCATGATGCTTTTGATGGGAATTTGGGCTGCTATTCAATACAACTTTCAATCACACAAAAAACTCCACTAAATTTATTTGTTCGAAAGGAAAAACTATGAATATTATTCTACTTGAGCGCATTCCTCGTCTTGGTCAGATGGGTGATATTGTCTCAGTTAAAGATGGTTATGCACGTAATTTTCTTTTGCCTCAAGGTAAAGCTTTACGCGCAAATGAAGCTAATAAAAAACATTTTGAGATACAAAGGGCACAACTTGAAGCACGTAATCTTGAACGCAAAAGCGAAGCGCAAAAAATTGCTGAAAAACTTGATGGACAATCATTCATTGTTGTTCGTTCTGCTGGTGAAACAGGACAGCTTTATGGTTCTGTGTCAACACGTGATATTGCTGAAATCATAACAGATGAAGGCTTTTCTATTGGGAGAAATCAAATCGAACTTAACCATCCAATAAAGATGATCGGTCTTCACACTATCACTCTTAGCTTACATCCCGAGGTTCAAATTTCTGTGATTATTAACGTTGCGCGTTCTACCAGTGAAGCACAACGCCAAGCAGAAGGTGAAACTCTCACTTCGGCTAAAGAAATATATAATATTCAAGAAGAATTATTAGAAGAAAGTCAGGAAGAATTATTGGCAGAAGAAATTAATGACAACGATATAAACAGTTCTCATCAAGAAGCTTAATTGCTATTTTTGCTTTCTGTTTTATATTTTTTTATTCCATTTTAAATATTTCCCATAAAATACTCACAATTTAAAATTGAGTATTTTATGGTTATCATACATAAAGAACCTAATTTTTATGAAAAAATTAGAAGTGTATTATTTAAAGGCATTACATGCCGAGAATTATAATACCTAAGAGGAAATGTCTTTTTTTTCCAGCAAAGAAAGCAAAAATAATTTAAAGTTCTACCCTTAAGGGTAAGGTTTGTATGAGTGGTAAGTTGATTATATCCTCACATGATCTGAAATAATTTCAGTTATAAAAAGTAATTCTACTTACACAGATATTGGAATTTTAAGGTCACATAACTTCAAAATACTTAAATTTAGAGTACCAAGACTTCTACTTTAAAATCACCTATTATAAAATAAAATAGATAGATGTTATATAAATAATACACAAATGATAAATGAGAACCGAAAAGAGCATTTTAAAAAATTATATAATTTTAACTTAAAATGAAGATTTGTAGCTCTATTCTTTTCATTACACGATTTTCAATTTATCGCCCAAAGTAGCTAGACTTGGAATTTTAGTGGAAAAATATTATGGAAGAAACTAACGTTGTTAATGTCAGCTCTTCAAAAAAAGAAGATTCTCCTTCTTTTCGGCAACTTCCGTATAATATTGAAGCTGAACAGGCATTGCTTGGTGCTATCTTTATCAACAATGATTCTCTTGACCGCGTTTCAGATTTTCTAAAACCAGAACATTTTTTTGAACCATTGCATCAAAAAATTTATCATGTTTTATCTCACCTTATTAAAACAGGAAAACGTGTAGATCCAGTTACAATCAAGCCCTATATCCAAATGGAAGACAAAATTGGAGATATTACTGTATACCAATATGTTGTTCGTTTAGCCACAGAGGCAGTCACTATTATTAACGCTGAAGATTATGGACGCGTCATTTACGATCTTTTTATCCGCCGATCTTTGATTAACCTTGGAACTCAAGTTGTCAATACAGCCTTTGATTCTCCTGTAGAGCTCACACCTACCCAACAAATCGAAACTGTTGAAAATCAGTTATTTGAGCTAGCAGAAAAAGGGAAATATGGAGGTGGATTTGAAAATTTTAATGAGGCTATCAAAAAAGCTATCGATATGGCAAGTGCTGCGAAAAAGCGCTCTTCACAATTATCAGGGATAGCCACCCATATTAAAACACTTGATGAAAAAATGGGAGGATTACAAGCATCTGACTTAATTATCCTTGCGGGACGCCCTGGTATGGGTAAAACCTCACTGGCTACCAATATTGCCTTTAATATTGCTAATGCTTATAATCGCAATGCCAATATCCAAGAAAATGAGGGCGGTATTGTAGGGTTCTTCTCACTTGAAATGTCCTCAGAACAGCTTGCAACACGTATTATTTCTGAACAAACAGAAGTCTCTTCTTCTGATATTCGGCGTGGTAATATTTCAGATGAACAATTTTCAAAAATTATTCGTGCAGTGAAACAACTACAAAAGGCACCACTTTATATTGATCAAACTGGGGGAATATCAATTACGCAATTAGCTGCTCGTGCACGGCGTCTCAAACGACAACATGGTTTAGATATCTTATTTATTGACTATATCCAACTCATGACAAGCAGTTCAAAGCGTTCATTAGAAAATCGTGTTCAAGAGATCACAGAAATTACCACAGGATTAAAAGCATTAGCGAAAGAATTGAATATTCCTATTATCGCTCTCTCTCAACTTTCACGTCAAGTAGAAAATAGAACAGATAAACGTCCACAATTATCCGATTTACGTGAATCTGGTTCAATTGAGCAAGATGCCGACATCGTTCTGTTTGTCTATCGCGAAGAATATTATCTCAAAAATGAAGAACCAAAGTTAGGTAGCTTGGAACATACAAAATGGCAAGAAATAATGGACAAAGCTTTTGGAAAAGCTGATGTTATTATTGCAAAACAGCGCCATGGGCCGACAGGAATCGTGCCACTTGCCTTTCAATCCGATTTCACACGATTCAGTGATCTGGCTGATAGCAATTATCTTCCAGAGCAAATTGGTTAAATTAACATGGTGCGTAGTCGTATTCAATTTATCTGTCAAAATTGTGGAACTGTCCATTCTCGTTGGGCGGGAAAATGTAGTGCTTGTGGAGAATGGAATTCCCTTATCGAAGAAACTATAAATGGCGGCATAGGAAGTGGTCCTAAGCAGAGTGCTCGTAAAGGACGCGTCGTCACACTCACATCTCTTTCTGGAAATATCGAAGATGCTCCACGTATTCATTCTGGTATTGCTGAACTTGATCGTGTTACCGGTGGAGGCTTTGTCCGTGGATCGGCACTCCTTGTTGGTGGTGATCCAGGTATTGGTAAATCAACATTGCTGACACAAACAGCTGCTGCTTTATCACACAAAGGATATAATGTCATCTATGTTTCAGGTGAAGAGGCTATTGCGCAAATTTGTCTGCGCGCACAAAGGCTTGAAGCTAACAATACAGAAGTGAAACTTGCTGCTGAAACCAATGTTGAAGATATTCTGGCAACCTTAAGCGAACATAAAAACCTTGATATGGTGATTATCGATTCGATTCAAACCCTATGGTCAGATACAGCAGATTCATCACCAGGCACTGTCACACAGGTACGTATCGGTGCTCAAGCAATGATCCGCTTTGCCAAGAAAACAGGAGCCGCCGTTGTTCTTGTTGGTCATGTTACAAAAGATGGGCAAATTGCTGGTCCTCGAGTTGTTGAACATATGGTTGATGGCGTGCTCTATTTTGAGGGTGAAAGAGGACATCATTATCGCATTCTTAGAACTGTAAAAAATCGCTTTGGACCAACAGATGAAATTGGTGTCTTTGAAATGTCGGATAAAGGATTACGCGAAGTGATAAATCCATCCGAATTGTTTTTAGGGGAACGTAATAAAAAAGCACCAGGCGCTGCTGTTTTTGCAGGAATGGAAGGGACACGCCCGATACTCGTAGAAATTCAAGCGCTTGTTGCTCCTTCTTCCCTTGGGACACCAAGACGTGCGGTTGTCGGATGGGATGGAAATCGTCTTTCTATGATTCTTGCCGTTTTAGAAGCCCATTGTGGCATTCGTTTTGGACAGCATGATGTCTATCTGAACGTGGCAGGTGGATATCGCATATCAGAACCCGCTGCTGATTTAGCTGTAGCCGCTGCTTTGGTATCTTCTCTTGCCAATATCGCATTGCCAACGGATTATGTATATTTTGGTGAAGTCAGTCTTTCAGGAGCTACCCGCGCTGTTGCACATTCAGCACAGCGCATCAATGAAGCAAAAAAACTCGGCTTTCAAGGAGCATTTCACCCCACAACAACAACCAAAATGGTGAAGTCGCTCAACTTTCAACAAAAAACTTTCTCCGACCTTCCCGAACTCGTTGCTACTCTTACCGTAAGTAAAAAATGATCTGCACCACAGATATGATAATATAGAAAAAACTCTATAAAATACAAAAGATCCTTGCTATAAGAACAAAAAATGTCATAACAAAAATATATTTGCGCACAAACTTAAAAGAACACAACTTTATGTATGAGGAACAAACAAATGATCATAACAATCCTTGATGGAATTGTCGTAGTAATCATCCTGTTGTCCGCTTTTCTTGCTATGCTTCGAGGATTTTCACGTGAAGTGTTATCGTTGATTTCTTGGGCAGTTGCAGCTGTTACGACACTATTTTTATTCAAACCTGTCTTACCTTTCTTTGAACAATATCTCTCTAATAAAATGATTGCATTGATCACAACATTGGTCACAATTTTTATTATTGTTCTCATTATTACTTCAATTATTACAATGAAGATCTCTGATTTTATTATTGATAGTCGAATTGGTATCCTTGACCGTGCTATTGGTTTTATTTTTGGAGCACTTCGCGGTTTACTTATCATGGTCATCGGTATGTTGCTGATTAATGCACTGATTAAACCCGAGCTTCAAGCGAATTGGTTAAAAAATGCAAAAACAAGGCCTATTTTAGATTCACTGGGACAAAAAGTTTGGGAAATACTCCCAAAAGATATTGGATCTGTTCTCGAAAAAGCGGAAAATTTGTTTAAAGACAGCGATAAACATACGTATGAGCAACACTCTCATGAAAAGATAATTTTCAAAAAATAGAGAATAGTTTTTCCTGAGGAAAGAGAAGCAAATGATGTAAAATGTGATATTAATGATTCCTCCATATCACAACTGAAAGAATATGATGATAAAAAGCGATGTTTTCTGTCAAGAATTTTCATTAGATGATGATACCCTTCATGAAGAATGTGGAGTTTTTGGTATTCTTGGGCATGAAGATGCAGCAACATTAACAGCTCTTGGACTCCACGCACTTCAGCATCGTGGGCAAGAAGCAGCTGGTATTGTTTCCTACCATAATAAAATGTTTCATCAAGAAAAGCATTTAGGTCTTGTTGGTGATCATTATACAAATCCTACAACACTTGCACGCTTACCAGGAAATCGCGCTATTGGACATACCCGTTATTCAACAACTGGAGAAGTAGCATTACGCAATGTTCAACCCCTTTTTGCTGAATTAAAAGCTGGAGGCATTGCTATTGCTCATAATGGTAATCTTACCAATGGTCTTACATTACGCCGTGAACTCATCGCTTCTGGAGCTATCTGCCAATCAACATCAGATTCAGAAGTTTTTCTTCATCTTATTGCCCGCTCACGTTATGAATCGTCCTCTGATCGTTTTGTTGATGCAATTCGGAAAGTAGAAGGTGGGTATGCTATGTTAGCGCTCACGCGTACAAAGCTTATTGCTGCACGCGATCCAACAGGAATTAGACCCCTGGTGATGGGAGAACTTGATGGTAAGCCTATCTTTTGTTCTGAAACTTGTGCTCTTGATATTATTGGAGCAAAATATGTCCGTGATGTTAAAAATGGAGAAATCATCATATGTGAAATACAAAAAAATGGGGAAATTACTAAAAAAATTATAAAACCAAAAAATGCAAAACCAGAAAAACTTTGCTTGTTTGAATATGTTTACTTTGCCCGTCCGGACTCAATCGTTGGAGGGCGTAGTGTCTATACAACACGCAAAAATATGGGAATCCGTTTAGCGCAGGAAGCCCCTTGTGAGGGCGATGTTGTGGTTCCTGTTCCTGATGGAGGAACCCCTGCCGCAATTGGCTATGCACAAGAAATTGGAATTCCCTTCGAGCTTGGTATTATTCGTAATCACTATGTTGGGCGTACTTTTATCGAACCAACACAACAAATTCGTGCTTTTGGTGTTAAGTTAAAACATTCTGCAAACCGTCCTGTGATTGAAGGAAAACGTGTTATTCTTGTTGATGACTCTATTGTACGTGGAACAACATCCCTTAAAATTGTGCGAATGCTGCGTGATGCAGGAGCAAAAGAAGTTCATATGCGCATTTCTAGCCCTATGATTTTCTATCCTGACTTTTATGGTATTGATACACCTAAAGTTGAAAGCCTTTTAGCAAATCAATACCCAGATTTAAAATCTATGTGTGATTTTATTGGAGCGGATTCATTAGAATTTCTTTCAACGGATGGATTATATCTTGCTGTAGCAGGGGAAAAACGAAATAACGCCGATCCACAATTTACTGATCATTACTTTACTGGATATTATCCTACGCATCTGGTTGATCAAGAAAATCTCTCCAAAATTCATCAATTATCTGTTCTTAAAACAAGAGATTAATGATGACAAAACGTAACTTTAGTCTCCGTGGGCGTGTTGCACTTGTTACTGGCGCATCAAGAGGAATTGGCTATTATTTGGCACTCGAGCTTGCTGCACGCGGCGCTCATATTATTGCTCTTGCACGAACAGTCAGTGGACTTACTGAATTAGACAATCAAATCCAAGAAAAAGGGGCTCATGCAACCCTTGTTCCTCTTGACTTGCATCATATGGAAAACATCGATACTCTTGCCCTCTCAATTGCCAAACGCTGGAAAAAACTTGATATTATCGTTGCAAACGCAGGAATCCTCGGAACACTCTCACCAATAGCGCATATAGAAAACACGGTATTTGAAGATGTTTTTCAAATAAATCTTTTCAGTCAATGGCGTTTAATGAAAGCAGTTGAGCCTTTATTACGTGAATCTGATGCTGGACGAGCCATTCTGTTATCCTCAAGCGTTGCGCACGCTACGCGCCCTTTCTGGGGAGCTTATGCAGCCTCTAAAGCGGCTTTAGAGGTGATTGCCCGCTGTTGGGCAGAAGAACTCAAACAAACCCCTATTAAGATTAATTGTGTCAACCCTGGTGCCACACGCACTGCCATGCGCGCTGAAGCTATGCCCGGTGAAGATCCACAAACTCTTCCTTCACCACAAGAGGTTGCAAAAAAGATAGTACATTTGTTATCACCTGATTTAAAGGAAACTGGAAAACTCTTTAATGTCCATAAAAATCGGTTTGTAGATTATCATGTACCTGATTGATCATCATCTAAGAAGTAAATCGTTTGACTCTCTCTTTTTCCTGTGCTTCTCAACAGAAGAATGAAGCCGCTTTATGATTCTTGGATAGCTTTAGCATCAGCCTTTTTCTCTTCTAAAGTAATACGTTTATTATAAGCGATAAAACTACAGGGGAGAAAAATCATATAGCTAACAGCTGTAATCAATAAAGTTTTCCATGTGTACGTCGCAAGAAAACCGACATAAATAACAATGACCAACATGCACGGTATAACGATATCGCGCCTTAAATTTTGATCAATTGTTTTTGCATTCCATACTGGTAAACGACTAATCAAAAGAAAAGCAATAATTACAGTATAAAGACTAAAAAATAATGCCCACCCCCAATTGGGCACCAAACCAAGAGCGCCTAAATAGGTAGGCAATAAAAGTAATAATGCTCCTGCTGGTGCTGGAACACCAACAAAATAACTTTTCTGCCACTTAGGTATATTGTTGTTATCCAACATCACATTAAAACGTGCTAATCGCAAACAACAAGCAACACAATAAACAAGGGCTGCAACCCAACCAATGTGATTTGCTTGATTCAAGATAAAGGAATAAACAATAAGTGCAGGGGTAACACCAAAATTTATAACATCAGCAAGAGAATCCATCTGTGCCCCAAAAGATGAACTACCATCGATTAAACGGGCAATGCGGCCATCAGCACCATCTAAAACTGCGGCCAAAAGCACCATTAAAATAGCAGCTTCATAGCGATGTTCAAAAGCCAAACGAATGCTGCTCATCCCTGCGCAAATTGCTAAAATAGTAATGATATTGGGAATGACATACCGCATTGATGTAGGTGAACGCCGCCGACTTGCGACATCATCATGCTGCCCCTCAGGATTGAATGAAGAAAATGGCGAAAAATTTTTCATTGTGAGTCCTAATCGTATCTGAAGTCCGTTATAGCACTCTTATCATCAAAAGAACCCAAAACTGTTTCTCCAGCAATTGCTGTCTGTCCAACTGCAACACGCAATTTCATTTCGGTTGGTATATAAATATCAAGGCGAGAACCAAAACGAATCAATCCAAATCGCTCACCAGTCATAACGGCATCGTTTTCTTTTGACCAACAAACAATCCGGCGTGCAACCATTCCCGCTATTTGTACGATACCAATTTTACCATGTTTGCTGTCAATTACCACCCCATTACGCTCATTAAACTGGCTAGCTTTATCAAACTCAGCATTGGTAAATCGACCTGGGTGATAAACGATAGACTCTACTGTACCACTGATAGGAATACGATTAATATGGCATGAAAAAATATCCATAAAAATGGAAATACGGATCATTTCATCTTTCCCTAATCCTAATTCTTCAGGTGGAACACATGATTCTACAAATGAAATACGCCCATCTGCAGGCGACATAACCCAATCTGAATTCAAAGGGATCACACGATCTGGATCACGGAAAAAGTATATACACCACACCGTGAGAACGAGACCAAACCAAAACAACGGGCTCCATATCCAACTAAGAATGAGCGAAATAACAAAAAACGCTACAATAAAAGGATAACCTTCTTTATGAACCGGTACAAAGCTATTATGAAAAGATTGCAGAATACTCATATAATTTCCTATTCATCGTAAACTTAAACAAGCAACAAATCTTTTTGTTCCCCTTGTGTCTTTTTATGTATTTAATCAATCACTCCATATAAAGATATAGAACATTTTGCCCTATTTATTTTTTACGATTAACAACACTCGTCTCATCTTCTTCACGCATTTTACGTAATTTTTCTTCAGCTTTCGATGCTTCAAGCTGCTTATTCCACATTGAAGCATATAAACCTTTCTTGCGTAAAAGCTCTGTATGCGCCCCATTTTCAATAATACGACCACTTTTAAGAACCAAAATTTCATCAGCGTTAATAACAGTAGAAAGACGATGAGCAATAATTAATGTTGTACGTCCACGGCTTACAATATCCAATGCTTGTTGAATTTCCTGTTCCGTCGCCGTATCAAGAGCCGCTGTTGCTTCATCTAGAATAAGAAGTGGGGGGGCTTTTAAAAGTGTCCGTGCAATAGCCACACGTTGTTTCTCACCACCTGATAATTTGAGACCTCGCTCTCCTACCATAGACTGAAAACCTTCCGGTAAAATTTCAATAAATTTTGATATTTGTGCCATTTCAGCAGCTTTGCGCATCTCTTCATCTGTAGCACTTGGACGCCCATAGCAAATATTATAGGCAATTGTATCATTAAATAACACCGTATCTTGTGGGACCATGCCAATCGCTTCACGCAAACTCTTTTGTGTTACGTCACGAATATCCTGCCCGTCAATTGTGATAGAGCCCGCATCAACATCATAAAACCGAAAAAGCAACCGAGAAATAGTGGATTTACCTGCACCCGATGGACCGACAATGGCGACTGTTTTTCCTCCAGGAACTTCAAAATCAATATCTCTGAGAATCTGACGTGTCGAATCATAGGAAAACTTTACCTGATGAAAACGAATGGTCCCATCACTTATCTTTAACGGTTTAGCATCCGATTTATCAACGATCTCCTGCTGAACATCTAAAAGATCAAACATTGCTTCAATATCCGTTAAACCTTGTCGAATATCACGATAAATTGAACCAATAAAATTCAGCGGAATGGAAAGTTGCATTAAAAGAGCATTAATAAAAACAAAATCTCCCAAAGTTTGTGTCCTATAAAAAACTTCATAAGCTGACATCAGCATCATGATCGTCATTCCAATACCAAAGATAAGAGCCTGACCAAAATTAAGCCAGCTTAACGATGTCCAAATCTTTGTTGCGGCTTTTTCATAACCTACCATAGAAGCATCAAATCGATCGGCTTCTAGAGTTTCATTACCAAAATATTTCACCGTTTCAAAATTCAAAAGAGAATCAACAGCACGCGTATTGGCCTCAGTATCTGCCGTATTCATTTGTTGCCGAATACGAATGCGCCAATCACTCGCCTTAATGGTAAATAAGATATATAATCCAACCGTTACAAAAACGATGAGAAGATAATGCCACCCATAACTTATGTAAAATACAAGTGCCGTTAATATAAATTCTAAAACTGTCGGTACTGTATTAAGAATTGAAAATCTTACGATCGTTTCAATTCCTTTTGTACCACGCTCAATCACACGAGAAAGCCCACCAGTTCGTCGTTCCAAATGAAATCGCAAGGATAACTCATGCATATGTACAAAGGTTTTATAAGCTAATTGACGAACAGCGTATTGACCAACAGTGGCAAAAAGGGAATCGCGTAATTGATTTAATCCAGCCTGCATAATACGTGCGACATTGTATGCCAAAACGAGCATGATGGGAATAATCCAGCTGGATGAGAACCATTCAGGTAGCTGAAAGCTTGAATCAAGCATATTCGTAGAATATTTAAAGAAATACGGTACAGATATAAGAACGAGCTTAGCCAAAACAAGATAAAATATTGCCCATAACACACGCATTTTTAGATCACGCCGACCTACTGGCCACATATAGGGCCATAAATTGCAAAGTGTGCGCAGAGTTTTTCCTGTATCTGATGATACAGTTTTTGTCATTTCATTGCGTTTCATAAAGTCCTTACTTCTCTATCATCCACACGAAAAAGGCAAAATACCCCCCTGTGGTTGTTTATAGGTTCATCTCTTCATTACACTTCCAATAAGCTATACCTACTCATTGTTTGAAGCTAGACTGTTTTTTGAAAAGGAACAAGAAATAATCCGCCATAAGGTTTATTATTTTGATCTGTATTCTCATACCATTCTGCCGCAAATAAATTCTCAGACTTTACACGCTTTTTTTTCAGTTCTGAATGAAGCCACTTTTTTGTTTTACCAATCTCTTTCAGCCCCTTATCAAGAATTTCGCCATTTTGTATTAAAATGATAGACTTCTTTCCTTCTTCCTTCTTAATAACAGAACAATCGCCATTGGTTTCTAAACGAACGAAAGCAGCTTCATGTAAACTACAGCCTTTAATACGCAACATTGTAATCAGATCATTCACACTGATACCTAACTTTTTAATCTTATCCACTTGAAATACTCCGTCTAAAACCAATGCAATATGTCGTCCTGCAATGAGACGACGAAAAAAAACAGAATAGCGCATCAGAAAATTAAGAGATGTGACCAAAGTCTGCCAAATAAATAAGACGATCAACAATTGAATACTGCTAACATCCGGACTATAAATAACGCCTCCAATGATACTTCCCATCACAAAATTACTTACCAAATCAACTGGCGTCATTTGGCTAAGACTACCACGACCTGTGGTTCTTAAAATCAAGAGGAAAGCGATAAGGCCTACAACTAATTTTAGTGCGACATACCCATAATGATATAAAAATTCCATCATATTCTCCTTTTGTATGAGAGCTGCTGAAATAGAGACATTAGTGTCGTTTTATTTCCCACACAGTTATACGCTTCCCACTCTGCGGATCCTTACTATCTTTTAAAAGAACCCCCTCGGCTGCAAGCTCATCACGAATTGTATCCGCAGCTTCCCACTCTTTATTATGGATAAGTCGTAGTCTTTCGGCAATGCGCTGATCAATAAATTTTGAGTCAAGAGGAGTGTTTTTTATAAATAATGGGCAATCTATTTCTTTAATCCATTCTTGTCGTAACAGTCCTAATAAACTCATCCCATTAGCAAGAGCCAAAGCATTCCCTTCTTTATAAAACTTTCGCAAAAGAGTCAGTGCTTTTGGAGTATTAAGATCATCACTGAGTGAATCTATCAAAGTATCATCAATTGCTTCATTGTTTTCCATCTCACTTTTTTTGCTGCGAAGCAATTCATACCAACGATACAGTTCGCCGCTCGATTGTATTAAACGCTGCGCTGTCCAATTTAATGGTTCACGATAATGCGTTTGCAACATCGAAAAACGCGCAGACAAACCAGCCCAATTTTGCTTCATTTCATCGGTTAAAATACCATTAAACTCCCCAAAATTATTCTCTAAAACAGAACGAATAGTTATGAAATTGCCAAAGCTTTTCGACATCTTTTTGCCTTCAACTTGTAAAAAACCATTATGCATCCAAAAATTCGCCATTCGCTCCGTCCCAAAAGCTGAACAACTTTGTGCAATCTCATTTTCATGATGAGGAAAAATTAAATCAAGTCCACCACCATGGATATCAAAAACATTCGCGGTCGGATCATCACAGGTTAAACCACCGCCATAGGGCGCTAATAACTTTGCCATTGACATCGCAGAACATTCAATATGCCAACCTGGACGACCTAAAACAGGAATTCCAGCCGGCGATTCCCAACCTGGCTCTCCTTCCACAGAAGGCTTCCATAAAACAAAATCCATCTCCTCCTTTTTATAAGCAGCAACATCGATACGCATTCCCGCCCTCATTTCATCTAAAGAACGATTTGCAAACGCCCCATAGTGGGGAGGACTTTTTATGCTACTTACAGAAAATAATATATGATTTTCCGCTTTATAAGCGTGCCCTTTTTCAAGCAATCTTTCAATTAAAGAGCGCATCTCCTCTAAATGCTCGGTTGCACGCGGCTGGCTGGTGGGCAATAGACAACCAAGTGCTATTGTATCTTGTTGAAACTGGGAATATGTACGTTCTGTTAATTGACGAATAGCGTCATTCAGTGACAAGTTTGGATATTCGCAAGCTGCTCGTGCATTAATTTTATCATCAACATCTGTAATATTACGCGCATATAGAACATGCTCATTGCCATAAACATGACGCAATAAACGAAACAAAATATCAAAAACAATGACAGGGCGTGCATTTCCTATATGCGCATAATCATAAACTGTCGGGCCACAAACATAAAGACGTACTCTTGTCGCATCTATTGGTGTGAAATTTTCTTTTTTACGTGTCAACGTATTATAAAATCGCAACTCTTTCATTATTGACTCCATGGACGATATTATGCACCGCTCCTTTTAGATGTATCTTATCTCAAATTATCGTATTACGCGGTTTAGGCTAAAAACTTTTATCTTATAGTAAATTCTTCTTACCATTTTCCCATTGTATTGAGGCTGTATCCATCATTTATCATAAAAACAATCTATTTATTTGATTGAACAAAAGCATTCTATCATTAGAGATGCTTTCCCTCCTTAAAGAAAACGAGCTTAGAAAAAATTCTATAGGCAATACAATATAAATCTATGTGAAAAATAGATAGCTTGCAGAAAGCAAATCTTAAATTTTTAACCACGCAAAGCTTCGTCAGTATTTTCAATATTCCACAATGGGTTTCTTAATGCCTCTTACGCCCTATATTTTATAATCAATAATTGAAAATAATGTGGCAATTAACTCTATTTTTTTACACCGTTCTCATGACAAAATTATTTTATCTGTACAGAGTTTTATTCAAAGAAAGCAATAAAAATAATGCGTAATAGATTGATGAACATCATTATTTTAATATTTCTTGTCATTTCAATGCCAATCTTTGCACAACAATCTCCACCTTATGAAAAAAAATTACTCCGACTAGCAGAAATTTTGGGATCATTGCATTCTCTCCAAAATCTTTGCGAGCCTCCAAAAAATAAATGGTATGATTATATGAATGCACTGATTGAAGCAGAACACCCCACTCCACAAAGACGTGCTTATTTTTATGAAGCGTTTAATGAAGCGTATCGTGCTTTCTCAGAAAATTATCATCATTGTACACAAGCAGCCATTGAAGCCAATCAAAGATACATTGAGGAAGGAAGAATTTTATCTGAAAACCTCCTCATGCATTATAAATAATTAATCTATACAAAAAGTATCTCTCTTAATTTTAGCGATATCAACGATACTCCTCTCACAAATGCGAGGGGCAATAGACAAGCTCTGAAAATAGAGAGGCTTTTAAAGAATAATATCTTGATACGCTTTTATCCATATGAGCGCCTTTTTCCCATACAAAATCGTTCTTTGGCTTCCTCTCCACACCTCAAAGGACAAAGATTTTTAACTAAATTTTCTCTGTAAATAATCTAGATTCTTTTTGAACAAGGTTCTTCTTGGCTTTCCACTCATGTAATTTGCTTCATAGCTTCTACAAACAAGCCTAAGCATATTCACCACGCATAAAAAACACTTATGTGCCAAAGAGGCTGACATACCCTATATTACCACTCTAAAAGATGGTATTTTACGGCACATTTATAATTTTAATCTGTTTATACCAAAGTTTCCATAAATTTAACAGGCTCTCCTTGTGAAGGTGTGACAATTTCACCTTCCCACATAACGCGCATACCACGGATAATAGTCCCAACAGGCCAACCTTTAACTTTTTGACCATCATAAGGTGTCCAACCGGCACGCGAACCAATTAAGCTATTCGTAATAATTTCTTCTCTCTTGAGATCAACAATGGTTAAATCAGCATCGTACCCAACAGCAATGCGCCCTTTACAGCTTATACCAAAAATACGACTAGGGCCATGTGAAGTGAGATCAACAAAACGTTCAAGAGATATTTTTCCTGCATTTACATGTGTCAACATAATTGCTGCTGTTGTTTGCACCCCTGTCATTCCTGAAGGTGAAGAGGGATAAGGTTGAAGTTTTTCTTCAAGAGTATGAGGCGCATGATCTGAGCCTAAGACATCAATAATTCCTTGTTGAACACCGTACCAAAGAGCTTCACGGTGGCGCGACTCACGAATAGGCGGATTCATCTGAATTAATGTACCGAACCTCTTATAATCATCAGCCGTGAGAGTCAAATGATGTTGTGTCACTTCAATTGTTGCAACATCCTTATGTTTTTTTAGAAAATCAATTTCTTCTTCTGTCGAAAGATGTAACACATGAATCCGTGCCTTCGTCTCATAGGCAATTTTTACCAAACGCTGCGTACATTTTAATGCCGCAACTTCATCACGCCAAATCGGATGTGATGATGCATCCCCTTCAATACGCAATATTTTACGCTCTTTGAGCCTCGCCTCATCTTCAGAATGAAAAGCTGCACGACGGCGTGTATTCTTCAAAATAAGGCGTACACTTTCATCATCATCAACCAAAAGATCACCGGTAGAGGACCCCATAAAGACTTTAATTCCAGCCGCACCAGGAAGTCTTTCTAACTCAGAGAGTTCATGGGCATTTTCACGCGTTCCTCCAACCCAAAATGCAAAATCACAATGCATTCGATGAAATCCGCGTTTAACCTTATCGCTTAATGTTTCTTCTGATATTGTCAAGGGATAGGTATTAGGCATTTCGAAAACTGCTGTAATACCCCCTAACACAGCAGAACACGAGCCACTTTCCAAATCCTCCTTATATTCATGTCCTGGCTCACGAAAATGCACTTGGCTATCAATAATTCCTGGTAAAATATGAAGCCCCGTACAATCAATGACCTCACTAGCCGATGCACATGTAAGGTCGCCTATTTCAGCAATACGACCATTTGTAATACCAATATCACGCTTGCTTCTTCCATCATGATTCACAAGTGTTGCACCTTTAAAAATTGTATCAAATGTTTTAAACATAGCCACGCTCCTTACATATTGCTCACTTATCGATTATGTAACTTTGAGCAGAAAGGCAAGAACCATGATTGAAAAACAAAATGCCATTTGCTTAAAAAACCGCGGGCTTATTCAAATTACAGGCGAAGAAGCAACAGATTTTCTACAATCCCTGATTACGACAGATGTAAAAAAAATCAGCCCACAAGCACTTTTCCCTGGAGCCCTTTTATCCCCACAAGGAAAGGTTCTTGCTGATTTTCTTATCGGAAAAAAAGAAGATGGTTACCTGATTGATATCAGGATGCCTTTAGCTGATACGCTTCACCAACGTCTATTGCTCTATAAGCTGCGTAAAAAAGTAGAAATTACACAACCATTACAAGAGCTTGTTACAGTTTCTTTGAATGATGAATCAGATCCTTTAAATTTTGATTCAAGTTTTGTTGATAAACGCTTCCCAGAACAAGAAAAAATAATACGAATCTATGGCAAAAAACCTTTTTTGACTTCAGAATATCATGACACATGGAATCAATTGCGTATCCGTTATGCAATTGCGGAAAGTGGTCAAGACTATGAAGTTGGCAAAGTCTTTCCTCATGATATTAATTACGATCAAATCAATGGACTTGCATTCAATAAAGGATGTTATATTGGACAAGAAATTGTTGCACGAATGCACCACCGCCGTGCAGCACGTCGCCGTATTTTTATTGTAAAAGGCCAGTGTGAATTAACCCCTCAATCTAGCATTGAAGCAGGAACAAAAGTGCTTGGCTACTTGGGAACATGTGTAGAAAATGAGGCTCTCGCTTTAATGCGTATTGACCACGTCAAAGATTCTATGGACCGTAACATCCCCTTTACTGTAAAAAACATTCCTGTCACTATAAACGTTGCTGAAAATATGAATTTTACCTTTCCTGAAAATACTATAGAAAATACGTATGGCTAAAGCTGAATTATTAAAAAACGGAGAAGCACGCGCTTGGCAAAGAATGCTCTCTGGACGCAGACTTGATCTTCTCAACCCTTCTCCTTTTGATGTTGAAATTGAAGATATTGCCCATGGACTTTCTCGCGTGGCACGTTGGAACGGTCAAACACGAGGAGAGCATGCCTATTCTGTTGCACAACATTCACTTTTGGTTGAACAAATATTTCAAAAACTTTTTCCACAATTGGGAAGCAACGAATGTCTTTATGCTCTTCTTCATGATGCTCCAGAATATGTCATCGGCGATATGATTTCCCCCTTTAAAGCTGTTATAGGAAAACAATATGAACGCATTGAAAAGGGCATCCAAGATGCTATCCACATGCGCTTTTCTCTTCCCGTTGATCTTTCTCAAAAACTTTTAAAAAAAATCAAACAAGCCGACCGTATCGCTGCATATTATGAAGCGATTACGCTTGCTGGATTTAATACAGAAGAAGCCCTTCGCTATTTTGGCTCTCCCAATAATATTTTACCCGATGATCTTAATTTATACCCCTATTCTACCCAACAAATTGAAAACGCATTTTTAACTCGCTTTAATGACTTGGATGCCCAAAGATTATAGACTCTTCGCATTCTTGATTCCTTGTCATTACAGACTCATAACACTGATTTATAATAATAATTCATTGTTTTTTCATGTTGAATGAGCGCCCCTAATATCGTATGATTCACTGTTTTCAAATCTGTTTATATTGAACCAATCAAAATCATTCTCTTGCACGTCATAAGCGGGGCCGGTATATGGGTAAAAATTTTTAAAGAAAGAATTTAAAATGCCTCTTATGAACCATCTCAAGTGCCAAGCGCTGTCGCAAAATTGAAAATTAGCAAAGTATATGATGGTGCCTGCTCTCTTATGAAGCGTAAAGATGGTAGTGCTCTATAAATTGTACACTTCATAGGGGCTTTACCGTTATCCCATCCCGAACCATCTTTGAGTGCTGCCGACATACCTGCAAAAAGATCTTTGAGCTTCTGATAAGCATCTGATTGAAAAAACTTATAAGTATTGGACTGTAAAAACTTCTCTAAATCTGTCGGTTCAGGAGGTGGTGTTGGGGATGCGGGCGCTAATGGTTGCGTTTGGGGTTGCATTTGTTCATTAACATGAGGTTTAAGTTCTTGTGGAGCGTCCTCCAGTGCATTTGGCATAGGGAAATGATTTCCTACACCAAGAGGCATTTCCGTTCTAGGAGCCGTATAGGGCATAAATGGTCCATATGGCTGCTGCATATTCTGTAAATAGGGGTTGTTTGGAGCATGTGCTTCCTCTGGTGCCATCAAAGGGGCGAGAGTCATTGCCCCTCCAGTAGCTATGGTACTCTTTGGACTTGCTTTCATGAATTGTCCAAATCTTTGCGCCCCTGTAACCGCTTTTGGAGCCATTCTGGGATAAAGATATCTCATAATATGCGGTGCAAATCTCGCTCCTGCTACTAAAGCCATTGGTATTATCGGTGCAACCATCACACTCTCCTACAAAACTATTCTTTAATTATTCTACAGAGCTTTCTTTTGATTCATGTAATCTAAAAAGGCATTGGATACTCCTCCTGCCAACGCTGATCCCATTGGACCACCTGCCATGTAACCAAAAGCCATAGGTGCTGTCTGAAGTGCCAGAGAACCTATAGCCCCTACATTTTTCCATGGGTTATTGCCTTGCACCATAGAGGCTGTATTATTATTCATCGTTGTGCCGTAATTTCTTGCAAAGCCATGACCGGCGTTCATAAGCATATTCAACCTATTCCAGCCGCTATTGTCTTGCTCCAGCCAACGTTCACGATTAACATCAACAAGTCGTTGATTGTAATTATCAAGCACACCTCCCCCCTGTATGACATTGGAATAGGCATTACCATAACCCTGTAAGAAGTTATTTGATGCTCCCAACTGATTTTGATTGGCTTGGTCTATCAGTGAATTCGCTTGCATCATGCGGTCCGCATCACGATTATACTGGTCTGCTGTAGCACTTGTAGACAAAGCACCAAGTTCATTTGCCAATACACCTGCATGTGCACCGGACCCATAACGACCCGCACCTGCAAAAGAGCTGTTAATCGTATCTCTTACACGGTCTAAACTATTTTGAAGGGCGGCATTAAAAAACGGATTCTGTCCAACCATACCACCAGAAGCCATATGTCTAAGATTCATGGTTGCCGACGTTGGATTGTAGATTGTATTCATCAAAGAGCGATTTTGATAATGATGAGGAATACTGCCAAGACCACTAATGCCATAGCGCGTTTGATCACTTAACGGGGCAATACGAGGTCCCCCATACACATTACCCCCAATCCCTGTGTCATACATTTGATACGCATCCCTACCCCCACGCTTAAATACATTTTCCATCCAAGCAGGAGGGGCGCTTGTCTGTACCTGCTTTTGTTCTGTTGTTGCTGGTGTCTTGCTCCCCATTTCACAATTCCTTCCTGTAATAAAGCATATCTATGCTGTAACCTTGCTTGTCCAATGCACGTTTCCAACCCAAACGACCCAAGATCTCCATTTCAAAAGCGCCATTCTCACGCGCCCAATCCTCTGCAACTTGCAAATTGTCAACTTGATCAAGAACACCCTTCCCACTACATTCACAAATGAGCGCGCGCTTCTTTCCTAAAACTGTCTGTTGTATCTGGGTCGTGAATACCGCTAAAAATCGCTCTTCATCATCCAAAACAAGCCATAACTGTTTCTTACCACTGCCAATAGATTCAATGAGTTCTTGCAACGTAATTTCATGTTTGAAACGCTCTACATACGCATTAAAAGATGCAATAATCTCTTCAAGATAAGGCGCTATACGCTCCATATCCCAAGAACTGGTCAAAAAGACTTTTGCCATTAGCCTCTACCAAAAGGACGTAAATCCACATTAAAGCCCGTAATCATCGTACAAGATATTGATTTATAATGATAATTCACTGTTTTGTATGTTGAATGAGAGTCCCGAATAACGTAAGATTCTCTCATTTCAAATCTGTTTATCTTGAAGCAATCAAAACCACTATTTGCACATAACAAGTGGGATGAGCGTGTGGATCAAATTTGTATAAGAAAGGAGTAAAAATGGTCCTTATGAACCGTCTTAATGCAAGGGCTGTCGCAACATTGGGGGCTGGCAAATATAATGATGGTGCTGGCTTGCTTCTTCATAAGCGTAAAGATGGAGGTGCTCAATGGATTTACCGTTATACCATTCATGGTCGGCGCCGCGAAATGGGCTTGGGTGCCTTGAGAGATGTTTCTTTAAAACAAGCTCGTGAATTGGCAACGGGGTGGCGCTCTGTTCTTCGTGAAGGGCGTGACCCCATTAAAGAACGTGAAAAACAAAAGCGTGAAGCAATAAGCAATCTCCATTATTTAAAAGATATCGCGTTGGATGCTTTTGAAAGTCGTAAAGCTGAATTAAAAAATGATGGTAAAGATGGGGATTGGTTTTTACCATTACGCCTTCATATTCTCCCTAAACTAGGCTGTCTTCCCGTTTCTGAGATTACACAAACAGAGATACGCAATACGCTTGCCCCTATTTGGCATACAAAAGCTGGAACAGCTAATAGAGCTCTTATCCGTCTCAACCTTTGTCTTAAACATGCGGCTGCATTAGGATTGAATGTTGATTTACAAGCAACAGAAAAAGCACGCGCGCTCTTAGGCAAACAACGTCATAAAACGCAAAATTTACCAGCCATGGATTGGAAAGATGTGCCAGCTTTTTATAAAACACTCTGTGAAGCATCAACCATAACACAACTGGCTTTGCGTTTGCTTATTCTTACAGGCGTTCGTACCAATCCTTTACGTCATATTCATAAAGATCAAGTTGAGGAGGATATATGGACCATTCCTGCTGAGAATATGAAAGGAAGGCGTGATGCTACAACAGAATTTCGCGTGCCTCTATCAACAGAAGCATTAGAAATTCTAAAACAAGCGCGCTTGCTTTCTCGTAATGATTTCTTTTTTTCTGCTAGAGGTCGTGGTCCCCTCGCTGAGAAATGTATGGCTACATATATGAGAAAAAATAAAATTGAAGCCTGCCCCCATGGTTTTCGCTCTAGTTTACGCAATTGGCTCGCTGAAACAACCGATGCTCCCTATGAGGTCGCTGAAACCATTCTAAGTCATACAGTAGGGGGTAAAGTAGAGCGTGCCTATCGTCGGACTGATTATCTAGAACAACGCCGTGTTTATATGGATAAATGGGCGGCTTATGTCACCGGTCAATCTTAAGATATGGGGTGAATAACCCCATGATCTGTGGATAACTTTAGCTCTCTTCTCTCTCATACTTTCTCAATAAGAGTCATAAATTATTACATCAGAAAAACTATGATAAAATATTGTTTTCTATAAATAAAATACCTTAAAAAATGAACCAAAATATGGTTAATAAATGGTTATGATTTGTTTTCTTTTTTTATAGTGAAAGGATTTTAGTATGACAGAAAATGATATTCTTTTGACAGACCGTGAAAGTGCAAAATTGCTTCATATGAGTGTTTCAACATTTCGCCGTCATGTTACCAATGGCTCTCTCCCAAAACCTTTAAAATTTGGTTTTTTATCGCGTTGGTTACAATCGGATCTTTTGAATGTCATCGAGCAAGCAAAACAGCAACGTTATAACGACGCGGCATAAAAAGAAAACCTTGTCACATAAGGATGGACAAGGCTTTCTCAAGCTCATCACCCTAGAGAGTGCACAATCCGTCCTATGACGCAACGTTATAGGATTTAAAATGATGTGTTCTTTTACGAATGTGCAGGGCATTACACGTGCTGTGCCGAGGGTTTGGCGTGGGCGTTATGGACCCGTTGCCCTGCTCATGATGATAGGCTACCTAGCTTATCCCTTGCCAATGGACATGATGGGCGTCTCTTACTCTACTGTTATGCCGGTTGTTCTTTTAGAGAGATCATACAAGCGCTCATTAGAATTGGCTTGCTTAGAAAACAAGCTTATGATCATACGCTTTCTTTATCCAAACAGTTTTGTGCTGATCTCAAACGAGCAAAACAGAAAGCAGAGAGAGCAAAAGCAATTTGGCAACAAAGCAAACCAATCAAAAATACTTTAGCAGAAACCTATTTACGCATGCGGGGTATTACATGTGATTTGCCTCCCGATTTACGTTTTCACGACAAGTGTCCATACCCCTCTGGGATAACACTGCACGCGTTGATGGCTCTTGTTAAGGGTGCTGGCTCCTTTGCCATTCACAGAACCTTTTTACAAGCCAATGGCTGCAAAACAGATCAAAAACCAGCAAAAGCCATGTTGGGATCTGTAACGGGTGGTGGGGTGCATTTAAGTCAGTCCAATCCCAAACATCTGGTCATTTGTGAGGGCATTGAAACCGGTCTAGCTCTGCTGTCTGGGTTGTTATCTGAGCCTGTGAATTTATGGGCGTCCCTTTCAACCCTATGAAAATGCAAAATAGATATAAAATATCTATTTTAACAGTAGCTATTGAAGAAATAGTAAAAATACATTACATTAGAACTACTTTGTAACACATTAAGTGGTCGTAAAATGGCTAAGACAACATTTACCTTTCGCGTCGATGATGTATTAAAAAATGAGTTTTCCAAAGCAGCAAAGGCGTGTGATAGATCTGCTGCACAATTATTGCGGGATTATATGCGCGATATCGTAAAAGAACAAAAAGAAAAAAGTGCATACGATTTATGGTTTCGGGAACAAGTTCAATTAGGGATAAATTCTGCTAATGCAGGTGATATAATATCTTCTGAAGAAATCGAAGCAGAAGCAAAGGAATGGCGCTTAAAAACACAAAGTAAACTCGATAGATCGATTTTATGAAGCTAATTTGGACACAAGTAGCACACGTTGACCGCAAAAAGATACGTGAATACATATCACAAGATAATCCTTCTGCTGCCTTAAAGTTTGATCAACTTTTATCTGAAAAAGTAGAAAAACTTATTAAATTTCCTACTCTTGGTCGTTTAGGACGAATTGTAAATACACGTGAACTTATTGTACATCCAAATTATATCATGATTTATGATATTTCAAATGGCGTTGTGCGTATTTTACGTGTGCTTCATACAAAGCAAAAATTTCCTTAATCAACTGTATTTTTATTTATTTGCTAATTGAAGCAAATTATTTTCTACAATACTGCGCTCCGTATCAGTAAATAATGATAAATTATTATTTTTCTAATATTGCGAATATGATTGGCATAATCACTTTGCACACCGCTTAGTTTCTACTCGTAAAAATAATGATGATACTCTTGGTAAACGACGTTTTATTATCAATGATGTCATGGTCGAAAAGCTTAGGGAACTCTTAAAAAAAAACCCCGTGGTCTCTTAATGGTGCGTGATGACTTGTCTGGTTTTTTATCCAATCTGGAACGTAAGGAATATCAAACAGACCGTGCTTTTTATCTAACGGCTTTTAATGAAGATGATCAATTTACCTATGACCGTATCGAGCGTGGAATAAACGATGACGGTTTTTCGTGAAATCTCTGGAGACAATAGCTCCCAAGGCGTTCGACCTATCATACGTTATGAACAGCATCCTTTAGTGAAAAGACATAAGACATCATACTGAGGCAATTTGGAAATCTTATAAAATATTAAACAATATAACAGTGAACCTTCAAAGCACTCCCCATCATTAGTTTTGGGGGGCTTTAGGGGCGCTTCTTATATGTATTATTTTATTTTTGATTGAAAAAAATATATAAGGGGGGAAAAGGAACCCTCAAAACCTTCAAAACTTGCGTTATAAACGCTCCGTATTTCTTCTATCAATTGCCCCTCCTCCATAGTTTTTTCCAAAAGCTCTTGTAAAAGGGGATAGGTTGCGGAGTGGGAGTGTACTCAATCTTTTCAATCGGTTGGTCACCTTCAGGTATCTCAGCTCCCACGCTTTCTTTAATTCTTTTGCAAAGGAATTCATAAAAATTACTGGCGTAATATTCGCAATTATCCAATGGAAACATAACATAGAGTGGGCATTCACCATCCCGAAACTGCGTATAATCAAAATAAAAGGTTTCACCAAAATCTGTTCTGCTAACGGCAAGCTGTTCTGGTGTCACAAAACCATTTTTTCTATTGAGTAAGTTTCGGTAAACAATATCACCAGCAGGAATACCTTCCCCATAATCTCCATAAATGCTAAAAATTTCTTCACCCCCTATTTCTCCTCCTACATATTTTTTTAAGAAAACTTTGTAAGATGATGTGAATTGCAAACCGAGAGCTTTCTCCGCCTTTTCAATCTGTAGATCATCTGTTTCATTCTCTTCATCATCTTCAGTACGAAAATTGATAATCTCATCATCATATTTATTCACTTTATCAATTAATACTACAACATCATCTAAGGTATAGGTTTTCATGGATGATCCTCAAAACTTGCGTTATAAACGCTCCGTATTTCTTCTATCAATTGCCCCTCCTCCATAGTTTTTTCCAAAAACGCTTGTAAAAAGGGATAGGTTGCGGAGTGGGAGTGTTCTCAGTCTTTTCAATCGGTTGATCACCTTCAGGTATCTCTTCTCCCGCGCTTTCTTTAATTCTTTTGCAAAGGAATTCATAAAAATTACTGGCGTAATATTCGCAATCACCAGATGGTAGCCGAACATAAAGTGGGCATTCACCATCCCGAAACTGCGTATAATCAAAATAAAAGGTTTCACCAAAATCATTACTACTCACGACAAGCTGTTCTGGTGTCGCAAAACCATTTTTTCTGTAATAATTTAAGTTTTGAAAAACAATATCATTAAAAGGAAAATCTACACAATCCTCATAAACGCTAAAGATTTCATCACCACTAATGTCTCCGCCTTTATAATATTTTAAAAAACTCTTGTAAGATGATGTAAATTGTAAACCGAGAGTTTTCTCCGCCTTTTCAATCACGAGATCATCAACCGCATTTTCTGCAATCCCAAAACTAACAATATCACCATCATATTTATCAACTAATTCTATGACATCTGCTAAGGTATAGGTTCTCATAGATTATCCCCCCTAAAAAATATTAACGATGCTTGCATTCTTGAAAAGAAAAAAATAATGGTGGTTTAACATTGCAATTTGGAAGTAAAACCACCATACAAAGAAATTTACTTCAAATTATCTGTAATCCTTTTACAGAGGAATTCATAGAAGTTACTTGCATAATATTGTGGATCTTTGGGTGGAAAATCAAAATAGAGTGCACATTCTCCATTCTGGAATTGAGAATAATCGAAGAAAAATGTCTCTCCAAAATCGGTTCTACTAACAATAAGTTGCTGTGGCGTTGCAAAACCATTTTTTCTATAATTTAAGTTTTTATAAACAATATCANGAGAGTTTTCTCTGCTTTTTCAATTAGTACATCATCAACTGCTTCATCTGTAGAGCCAAAATCGATACTATCGCTATATTTATTAATTAATTGTACAACATCATCTAAAGTGTAAGTTTTCATAATTTGTTCTCCATAAATTGTTATTTTCTAATTGCTATATCTTTATTTTCATAACCTTTAGCACGTTCTTTCCAGTATTTCTGTCTCCACAAAGCAAATGCATCCCTATCAATAGCTGATCCCATTGTGTTAGGATTAATGTGAATAGCAGAATGATGTTTATTATGAAACGCATTTGTAACTTCTGCTATGGGACCATCATGTGTTTGTAGCATATGGTGCAATTCAATAGGCTCGTTATCGAAACCTATAGGTGCTCTTCCTGTTTTCATTCTTTCAATATTTGTACCTGTCACTTTTTTCTTGTTGACTATCCACTCAGAAATTCTGTTGGGATCAAAAAGTTTTTCGCTCTGATAGACTTTGTTTATCTGAGTGATTTTTTCTCCATTGTTCGTTATTTCAAACCCAACCTCAATAGGTTTTGACCAGAATTTTCTCTCTTGCCCCAAATATTGAGTTGCAATAGCTTCATCGCTCATTTTTTCTAGCGATTGTGCGATTTCTTTCCCCACATGAGCAGTATTTACCTCAGAAGAAGTTGCTCCAACTTTTGCTCCTGTTATAGCCGCTTCTTCAGCTTTAGCAGCGAATTCGATGAGATCTTTTTCTACAAGCTTGCCCGCAAGCTTTATGCCTCCCTTGGCTGCTCCAGCAACTCCTGTCATTAGGGATGCTGTTTCAGTCAATAATTTTCCAAATTCAACACCAGCATTAAAGGAACCACCGGCACCGGCTCGCTCATATTCCTCCTCCATTTTATTAATGCGATCTACATAGGACTGTCCAAGGGTCCGACCAATTGTCGCCAAAATCTCACCACTGGTGAACAAATCCTTGAGCGCTTTCAAAGTCTCTTTGGGATGTTTGGCTATTTGCCAAAAACCATCAACCGTATCGTATATTTCAGCCGGTACACCAGCTACGATACCAGCCCCAAAGCTTATACCTTGCCCTGTACTAATC
>NZ_JBHIME010000047.1:0-2250 GCF_042193875.1 Bartonella sp. OC68QHHN
ATAAATGCTAAAAATTTCTTCACCCCCTATTTCTCCTCCTCCATATTTTTTTAAGAAAACTTTGTAAGAGGATGTGAATTGTAAACCGAGAGCTTTCTCCGCCTTTTCAATCTGTAGATCATCTGTTTCATTCTCTTCATCATCTTCACTACCCAAATTGATAATCTCATCATCATATTTATTCACTTTATCAATTAATACTGCAACATCAGCTAAGGTATAGGTTTTCATAGATGATCCTCAAAACGTGCGTGATAAACGCTCCATATTTCCTCTATCAATTTCACCTCTTCCATAGTTTTTTCCAAAAACTTTTGTAAAAAGGTATAAGTTGCGGAGTGGGAGTGTGCTCAATCTTTTCAATCGGTTGATCACCTTCAGGTATCTCTTCTCCCACGTGTACTTTAATTCTTTTGCAAAGGAATTCATAAAAATTACTGGCGTAATATTCGCAATCTTCAGATGGAAGCCTGACATAAAGTGGGCATTCTCCATCCCGAAACTGCGTATAATCAAAATAAAAGGTTTCATCAAGATCATAACTCACAACGAGCTGTTCTGGTGTCGCAAAACCATGTTTTCTATCGAGTAAGTTTTGGTAAACAATATCACCAGCAGGAATACCTTCCCCACAATCTCCATAAAGGCTATAAATTTCTTCACCACCAATTTCCCCTCCTACATATTTTTTTAAAAAAACTTTGTAAGACGATGTGAATTTTAAATCCAAAGCTTTCTCTGCCTTTTCAATCACAAGATCATCAACCGCATTTTTTTCAGTACCAAAATTGATAATATCATCATCATATTTATTAACCTTATCAATTAAGACTGCAACATCATCTAAGGTATAGGTTTTCATCAATTATTCTCCATAAATTATTTTATAAGTCTCTGTTTTTTCTCTTTTCATCAATCGTAGAGCATTACTGCCGGTGCTCCTGTCCCCATCTGTTAAAATCTAGACCTATGATACCCCATCTCATATCGATTATTCCTCCTAAATTACTGTTTTTTTGTTCTCCATACCCATTAGCAAGTTTATACCAATATTCCTCTCTCTGCTTATCAAACTTTTTTCTATCTATGAGCGATTGATGTGTTTTTGGATTAGCATGAATAACAGAAGTATATTTTTTATGAAATTCATGGCTCATTTCTGCTAAGGGTCCATCAGGGGTTTGATTTAGGTGATGCAACTCAACAGACTTACCATCATATCCTATAGGTGCTCTTCTTGCTTTCATTCTATCAATATTAGTGCCCCACACTTTTTCCCCTTTTACCATCCAGTAAGAAATTCTGTTAGGATCAAACAAATCGTCTCTCCGATAAACTGTGTAGGTCTGTCCAAATTTGCTATCGGTAAATTTAGTGGGTTTCTTTTTTAACCAAAGCTTTTTTTCTTTAGCAGCGAGTTTAGTTAGTTCTTTCCTCGCCGCAAGTTTGTCAGGATCTCCTTGAGCTGCAAGTTCTGCAAGATTTTTCTTGGAAGCAAATTGGGCAAAATCTTTCCTAGCAATGAATTTAATCCAAGCCTTTTCGCCAAGCTTTATGCCTCCCTTGGCTGCTCCAGCAACTCCTGTCATTAGGGATGCTGTTTCAGTCAATAATTTTCCAAATTCAAGTCCAGCTTTAAAGGATCCACCAGCACCGGCTCGCTCATATTCCTCCTCCATTTTATTAATGCGATCTACATAGGACTGTCCAAGGGTCTGACCAATTGTCGCCAAAATCTCACCACTGCTGAAAAAATCTTTGAGCGCTTTCAAAGTCTCTTTGGGATGTTTGGCTATTTGCAAAAAACCATCAACCGTATCGTATATTTCAGCCGGGACACCAGCTACCATACCTGCCGCAAAGCTTATATCTTGCCCTGTACTAATCGCAGACCACTTCGCAGACACTTCTGCTGCACATAAAAAGTCAGGACACTCCTTTAATTCTTTCTCCATCTGAGCTTGTTGAGCACTGCTGAGGTAGTTATTTGCAGCGGCATTACCAGCGGCATCGGCGCCGGCATCAACATTGCCACCGGCAAGGGCAGCAGCAACGCCCCCAGCAGCCCGTGCAACATCAATGGTGTGGTCTCTAAAGTCAGCAAACTGCGCATCAATCTTTGCGTTTATACGCGCTTCCTCTTCCGCAGTTGGGGTGCGACCGTTTAGGTCCCCCATTTCCTCTTTCACAATGCCTTGCACCCACAATTGAAACTGGAGCATAGCTGTGGCTTCGCCCACAGCCCCGCCG
>NZ_JBHIME010000002.1:0-24581 GCF_042193875.1 Bartonella sp. OC68QHHN
AACATCCCAATGCGTTGCTAAAGCGGGAACCATTTTAGCAGGATCATCTGTCGCAGTACTGACCAAGTTATCACAAACATTGCGAACAATTTCACTTCCATAAACATCAGTGAGCTGCGCAGGATCAAACGTACTGATTGCATCAAGATTCCAAGCCATCACAAGAGTATTAGTCGGTGTTTTTGCTGGAACCTGTTGTACAACTACCCCCAGTGCCATAAGAGCAGAAACAAGAGATCCGCTACTTTTCAATATTTTTCTTTTTAAGTTCATAGACTTTTCCTTTTAAAGTTTATTGTATAAATTCCCCACGCAACAAGAATGCGCAAAATAATAAAATTAGACGAACCATCGGCTCTGAGAGATAAAGTATTAAAACTTTCAAACAACAACACTTACCAACCACTCCTCCTGCCATAGTTATAAACAACCACCAATATGCACCGAAAAATAATCTAATATATGATGAATGACATAACCCATCACAAATCTATTGATAATATTACAACATCTACCATTGAAAGCTATACGACAAAGATTTTTTCTCTCTTGTCGGACAAATTTTCCTCTTCATTTACTCTAGCGTTTTTATGCCATTAAAGGACTCTCCCCTGTTAGCTCAAAAAACCTTAAGAACAAAGAGCTTTCATAATAATTTGATATTTCAACAAAACAGAAAAATTTGCCCATCGACCAACATCAACCACCTCTATCCCTTCTGCAAAAGGAATTTTGAATTTTTCCATAATTCCCCACTAAATAACGGCTTCTAATTATATCTTATTTCCAAATAAAAGGAGCATGGGCACCACAAACCTCTGACATTCCCTCACGTACCCGTACATAACAAAACTTTTTTCAATATCGTATTTTAAATACCTTTGCTCCTTTAACAACACTCAATTCATTGCTTGCATTTTTTCAGAAAAAAAGATCTTTTCAATGCACTAAGGTTGAAATACCTAAATATAATGCCTATATAAACACACCCTTATCAGAATAGATAGTCTTTTTTTAAGTAAACTGTCTTGAAATATTATTTCTATACACAACAACAATAAGTCGGTTGCAAAATCTTCAACGAACAAAAACTCTCACCCTGACGCGACATATCGCAACGTTATAAATTTCTCTACAAATTCTCAGAAACAAAAGGATATCCCTTCATTTAATGAAAGAAGCGCCATAAAAATATCGCGAAAATGCAATAAAACAAGCGTATATTTCAAAAAACAGCACTGTTATTACACCAGTACTAAGGTAGTGAACTCAAAAAAGTAAGAAAAAATAAAAAAATGTTTTTATTTTATGATAATAACATCGCTGTACTATGATAATATAATAAAAACACGATCTTTGAAAGCATATTAAAATGAACCGAAAGAAAAAATTGTTGTATTCTTCTCATGCTTTTCTTGGAGGAACATTAAGCCGTGTTAGTCTAAAATTGCTTATCCTTTCATTCTTCATTGGCATCGTAATGAATTTTTTGGGATGGACACCTCAAAACCTCATACAAAAAATAGTAGATTTTTTTCAATCACTATGGGAAGCAGGATTTATAACACTTACAAATTTCTTCCATATAACTATGACGGGAGCTATTATTGTTGTGCCTATTTTTCTTATCTTACGAATTTTTCATAAAAAATAAGCGCCTTAACATTTCCTTGCGCTAATCTTTTCGAAAAATCAAACGACATAAAAATCCTGTAGTAATAGCAACAATCACTGCAACAATACCATATAAAAAAGGATACTTGTGCGCTGCATAAAAAATTGTATAAGCGATATGTGCTTTAACAATTTCAAGAGTCGTTGTCGCACTATCAATAAACTGTCCATCACGAAAAAGATAAGCACGAACTTTATAATGTCCAACAGGAACATTTGCTGGCAAACGAAAATGTGCTGTGAAAAGCGTGTCTGAACCAAAACGAACACCACCTACTTCCTCATAATAAAGGCTTTTAGCTTTTTGCAAGTTTATAAGTTCATTGCGAAAGATTTGTATTTTTTTATGATCTTGTTCATCCGTCTGCAATGGCAAATAGAGTAATCCTAACCCCAAGCGTTTATAGTCTTCAATGCTCGTAATATCGCCAATTTCACGTGTTGTGACCATAGAGTAAAAAAGAGGAACCTTTTTAAAAATAAGAGAATCTGTATTAACCCATACACCGGCATTGCGTTTTTTTTCTCGCATCACCATTATCCGATCTAGTCCCTCCAAGCTTACAACAATATCATAACGGTTCTGTCGAGAATATAACGGATCAATATTTTCCAAAACACCAGCAATATAAAGATCACGACCAGCAAAATTTGCATCCACAGTAATCGTATTCGTTGTTACGATAATTTGGACAGTTTCGTGATCAACTTGGTTAATGAATGTAGCCGGCGTCCCAACATGTGACCATGTAGAAAAAGAAATAAAATAAAAGCAACCTGCAATGATGCATAAAGAAAATAATCTACCCATTTTTATCTCATAAGAATATCCAAAGAGAAAAGATTATCAGGGCGTATAAATAATTGAAAAGCAAGACGCATACATACAATCAACACTAAAAATGCAAGTGCCATACGCAATTGTTCAGCCTTTAATTTTCGTCCAGCTCTTATTCCATATTGCGCACCAATACTTCCTCCAAGCATTAACAAAAAAGCCAAGACAATATCAACGGACTGATTAGTCATACTTTGCAAAACTGTTGTGAAAGAAGACACAAATGTAATCTGAAAAAGTGAAGTCCCAATCACCACACTGGTTGGAACACGCAGAAGATAAATCAATGCTGGTATCATAAAGAATCCCCCACCAATTCCCATAATAGAAGACAACAACCCCACAACGAGACCGATCACTAAAACTGGAATGATGCTAACATATATCATAGATGTCCGAAAACGCATTTTTAAAGGTAAGCGATGAATCCAGTTATGTCGACCAGCAAGACGAATATTGGCTTTTCCTGCCTTACGCTTGCGCATCATATCATACCAACTTTCAACGATCATCAAGCTTCCTACACTTCCAAGAAGAATCACATAAAGAAGCGAAATCATTAAGTCTAATTGACCTAACTTTTTCAAAAAAGAGAAAACCTGAATCCCGATTAAAGAACCAACCCCTCCTCCAATCGCCAAAAGAATACCAAGTTTAATATCGAGCGTACGTCTTCTAAAATGTGTAATTGCTCCTGTTACAGATGACGCAATCATCTGGTTAGCACCTGTTCCAACAGCAATAGCAGGAGAAACATTATAAAAAATCAATAACGGTGTAATGAGAAACCCACCACCGATTCCAAAAAGGCCTGAAAAAAAACCAGCAACGACTCCCATACCAATCAAGATCAGCATATTGAGTGACATTTCAGCAATTGGTAAATAAATACTCACTTACAGAACCTTCAAGATAATTTGAGTTTTTTTAACAATTAGAGAATCCTTCTCCAATTATCCTCTTTTCCAATAATCTCTATTGCGTGTTTAAAAAGATAATTTTAGTTGCTATAGCTTTCGCACAAACACGAATGCGCAATACATTTCACATCTATTAACATCAACATCATAAAAATTAAAAAAAACAAGCCCCTTTTAAAAAGCTATAAAGACATAACGTTATCGACACCACAAATACAACGGTTAAAAAACAGAGAACACTTTTTTTTACCAAATAAGATAAAAACGAGACATGTTCCCGAGACTGCGCCTTTAAAGAAGAAAAATCATTCTCAATGCAATGATTAGATGCCTGAACACCCATCATACCCTTTTCTTCTATCACAGCACGCTTCACTACTCCCTCATCCTTTTTAAAAGAAGATTTCAGAGCATCACTGGGAAAAGAGCTTCCATTTTCTTGCTGCAACGTATTTTCAACATTTGTTTGGAGTGGAATTATACCGTTTTGTTTTGAAAAATTTTGCACCTTTTGAAGGAATAAACGTTCTTGATTTCCCTTACATTCCATATGAGCAAGTTTTTGTACAACAGAATCAGGTGATTTTGAACGCGACACCCGTCGTGTGACCGCTGCTTCTTCTAAGCTTTTTTTTTCACTCTGCAAACTTTGAACAATTGTTTTAATCTGCTCTAAAGACTCAAAAAGCTTTTTTTCTCTTTGACGACGTATATAATGTTCAGCCAAAATAGCCCGACTAATATCATCTAAGTAAGATTTAAAATGCTCTTCTACAAAACTCTGCTGCATCAAAGAACGGGGTGAAGGCTTCATTTGCATTTGCGCATAAACGGTGCGTAACTTTTGAGCAATATCCGACATCGTTACTTCTACAGAAGTATCCATTGTCTCTTTCTGTTCAACAAAAGGAAAGAATTTACCGTTCCTAACCTGATTGGTCGCCTGATCGCTCGTATGACCCTTCGTATTCACAAACGCCTACCCCTCATTAACTTTTTTGAAAAGAATCGCAACAAATGATAAGAAAGTGTGCTCTATTTTAGTAAATAGAGCTTTAAGAACTCCCAAAAACTTTTTTGTTAGAAATATTTTTCCCCAATCTTTATCCAAAATATTTGAAAGAAAGATCTTTAATTTTCTGTCTTCAAGATTTGAAGAGCAAAATCATTCCCCCATTTTTATCTTTTTCACTTAATTTTTCATTGCATAAAGAATCTATTGCTCCATCATAGACAAAGCATAAGAAACTAAAAAAGAATATTCTCATAAGAGAGATTGTTTTTTTACTTTTTATTCAAGCAAATAAGACCAATTATGACAATGCAAAAATATGAAGATTGAAAATGACGACGAGAACGTACAAATAAATGTAAAAAAAGCTTATATGAAAGAGAACACAAGTTATAAATGAGACTTCATTCTAAACAATTTGGTTTCTTATGAGTATTGCTATAAACTTGTGATTATACAAACAAAGAGGATCATTATGAAGATAATTGTCGCTGTCAAACGTGTTGTTGATTATAACATCAAGATACGCGTCAAACCGGATAGTACAGGCGTTGATCTGTCTCACGTAAAAATGTCTATGAATCCTTTTGATGAGATAGCCGTAGAGGAGGCCATTCGCCAGAAAGAATCCGGTAAAATTTCAGAAGTTCTTCTTGTTTCAATTGGCCCAGAAGCAGCTCAAGAAACTCTACGAACAGGACTTGCAATGGGAGCTGATCGCGCACTTCTTGTCACAACGGATCAAACACTTGAACCTTTAGCAATTGCTAAGGTTCTCAAAGCTATTGTTGATGAAGAAAAACCCGATATGGTCTTTTTAGGGAAACAAGCAATTGATGACGATAGCAACCAAACAGGACAAATGCTCGCTGCTCTTCTTGGTTGGGGACAGGCAACTTTTGCCTCACATCTTAACATAGAAAATGGGCATGCTACTGTTACTCGTGAAGTTGATAATGGAACACAAACCCTTTGTCTTCCCCTTCCCATGGTTATGACCGCCGATCTACGGCTCAATGAACCGCGTTACACCTCTCTCCCCAATATCATGAAAGCAAAAAAGAAAATCATTGAACAAAAATCTCTTGCTGATCTTGGCATCGATACGGAAGCACGCTTAACAATTTTAAGCGTTGAAGAGCCAAAACCTCGTCAATCCGGTATTAAAGTGGCGAATGTAGTAGAGCTTGTCAGTGCACTAAAACAAAAGAACTGCATTTAATATTCTCACCACTAGAGTAAAAGCAACACTCACATAAAAGGGCAAAAACTTATGGCAATTCTTTTATTGGCTGATCATAATACAGAAGAAACAGCAAAAGCGCTCACCGCTGCACGCGCACTCAGTAATGATATCGATATTCTGGTTTGCGGAGAAAAAATTCAAACGATAGCAGAAAATAGTGCTAAACTTAATGATGTGCGGCAAGTTCTTATTGCAAAAGCAGACTATTTAGCCCATCAACTTGCCGAGCCTATGGCAGACACAATTCTCACCTTAGCAAATGATTATGATGTGATCATGGCTGCATCCAGCAGCACTGGGAAAAATGTGATGCCACGCGTAGCAGCCCTTCTTGATCTTATGCAAATTTCAGATATTACCGCCGTTCTTTCACCCGATACCTTCAAACGCCCCATCTATGCAGGCAATGTACTTGAAACCATACGCACCAATGATCATAAAAAAATTATAACAGTTCGCACAGCTTCTTTCACACCAACGCCTTCTCAAAATAATTCTGCTCCCATTAAAATAGTAACACCAGCTCCCAATCCAAATCTTTCCTCTTTCGTAAAAGCAGAAACCAACAAAAGTGATCGTCCTGATCTTACCTCTGCACGTGTTATTATATCAGGCGGGCGTGGTCTTGGTTCTCAAGAACAATTTATGGCACTTCTTCTTCCCCTTGCAAACAAATTAGATGCCGCTTTAGGTGCCAGCCGCGCAGCAGTTGATGCAGGCTATGCTCCCAATGACTGGCAAATTGGACAAACAGGAAAAGTCGTTGCCCCTGAACTCTATATCGCCGTTGGTATTTCCGGTGCAATCCAGCATTTAGCCGGTATAATGGATGCACAAATTATTGTTGCCATTAATAAAGATGAAGAAGCTCCCATCATGCAAATTGCCGATTACACCCTTGTAGGTGATCTCCACCAAATTATTCCAGAATTAGAGAAAGCTTTATAAGCCATGAAAGCACCTCTGCATGACCAACGTGAAAGTATAGAGTTTGATATAGTCATTGTCGGAGCAGGACCTGCAGGGCTTTCTGCCGCAATTCGTTTTAAACAAATTAATCCTGAGCTTTCTGTCACAATTGTTGAAAAAGGGACCGAAGTTGGTGCACATATTCTCTCGGGCGCAGTTGTTGACCCCATTGGTATCGATACACTCTTACCAGAATGGAGAAATGACAACGACCATCCCTTCACAACCCCTGTCACCCAGGACCAATTTTTTTTTCTAAAGCCTCAAAAAGCGACACTATTGCCCAATATTTTGCATCCCAGAATCTTATCAAATAACGGATGTTATATCGTTTCGCTTGGGAGCGTCTGCCGCTGGCTAAGCAAAAAAGCTGAAGCGTTGGGTGTTGAAATCTATCCTGGTTTTGCAGCAACAGAGCCCATCATCCAAAAAGATAACGGAGCTATCATTGGTGTTCTCACCGGTGATATGGGGCTTAACAAAGATGGAACCCCTGGAAAAAATTACATGCCTGGTATGGCTTTATTGGCAAAATATACTCTGATTGCGGAAGGAGCACGCGGCTCAATTGCAAAACAACTGATACAACATTTCAATCTTAGCAAAAATCGTGAACCACAAAAATTTGGTCTTGGCCTCAAAGAACTCTGGGAAATTGATCCCCATAAACACCAATGTGGTTTAGTGCAACATTTCACTGGTTGGCCCTTAGAGAATAATACCGGTGGTGGTGGCTTTCTTTATCACCAAGAAAACAATGTCATTTCTGTCGGTTTTGTTGTGCACTTAGATTACAACAATCCTTATCTTTCTCCTTTTGAAGAATTTCAACGTTTTAAAACACATCCAAAACTTTATGAAATCTTCAAAGGTGCAAAACGTCTTTCCTATGGTGCACGTGTTATCAGCGAAGGAGGTTGGCAATCTGTACCAAAACTAACCTTTCCTGGTGGAGCACTTATTGGCTGCTCTGCTGGCTTTGTCAATGTTCCTCGTATTAAAGGGTCACACAATGCCATCTTATCTGGCATATTAGCTGCCGATAAAATCGTTACCGCTCTCGCGCAAGGACGTGCCCATGATGAGGTCAAAGAAATCGAAGAACAATGGCGAAAAGGTCCCATTGGCAAAGATCTTTATAAAGTGAGAAATGCCAAACCGCTCTGGGCAAAATATGGAACAAAATATGGAATTAAACTTGCCGGTTTTGATATGTGGTGGCAACAGCTGTTCGGGTTTTCCTTATTTAAAACACTCCCCCACAGAAAGGAAGATTATGCATATCTTGAACCAGCAGAAAAATTTCAACCCATTGCTTACCCAAAACCAGATGGTGTTATAACCTTTGATCGCCTTTCAAGTGTTGCCCTTTCCAATACGCACCATGAAGAAAATCAACCTTGCCATTTAAAAATAGCCTCATTAAGAAAACAAAAAAACTCCGAATATGCAATCTATGGAGCACCTTCCGCACACTATTGCCCCGCCGCTGTCTACGAGTGGCTAGAGTATAATGATCGTCTGACTTATATTATCAATGCTTCAAATTGCATACATTGTAAAACATGCGATATCAAAGATCCGAACCAAAATATCACTTGGACCTGTCCGCAAGGCAATGAAGGGCCCTTCTATCTCAATATGTAATGCCCCAATGTATAATCATTGTTCATTCTTCTAAAATTGAAATATACAAAACACAATGAATAAAAATATTTCCCTCAGATCACAAACCTATCAATCACCTTCCTACATACGTTCTTTCACAATGTAAAAAGAACTCTATTCTTATATAAAATACTCTCCCTACCGCATGACTTTTTTCAATAGAAAAACATAACATATTTTTATCAAAATTTTTTTTATTTAAATGACAAAACAATAATGAATATATTCATGACAATTCTGCGATAAAGGAACAGCCGCGGTTCTCGAAAACCTGAAGGAAAATAAGCCTGTTCTACTTTACCCCCTCTCCCATATGATCCAAAATGCTTTTAGCCCTCTCATAAGAAACATCAATCGTTTTAACTAGCCAAGAGCAAAACCTACGGAGGTACAATTCAAGTTTATTTTTTCTCCTACACTTGCCAAGTAATGCTCACTCAAGAAAAACCACGAATGAATGTAGAAAAAACATTGTGAGATAAAGAGCATGCTTGTTCAAGCCCTTTATAATGTTTCTACTGATAATGACACGAAAAAATCTTTAATCTCACATTAACCTTTTATTTTTGCATCAAGGATAATCGCCTTGCATCTAACCTTTACCAATATACTGTAATGAATGTGTACAAATACCGTAAGAATAAGCAGATGCCAAGCCATGGAGATTATCGCTATTAGCAAAACACCTGATAAAAAACAAAATAGCTTTCATGACCACTCTATGACGCGTTTTATAGAGTTGTTTTTTTATAAAGCTTGTGCTTTCGCTATTGCTTGTAAATCAACATCCAAATTGAACACAAGTGGTATATTTAAAAGAAAGGTTAAGGTGAATGAAAGCTCTGCACGCCGTTCCAGCTTTTGTAGCTAGAGCAAAAATATTGCATATTCTATTTGAGTAATCTCTGAAACGAAAATACAGCTTCATTTAGCAAGAATATGAAATCTGAAAGGAAAAAAACTATTTTTCTCTTTACTATCATCTGTCCATTCGGTTTTAAAACTTTCAAAAGCATCACAATATCCTCTAAAAAGAAGAGATAACGTATTGTCCCCGCTTTTATTACTTACGTTTTTTTATGGGAGCATATCCTTCAGAAAAAATAAGGTATCCAAAATTAAAGCAAACTTGTGTTGTTCAGTCATGAGCTTATTTTTAAGAGATAACTCTCAACACATATCGAACAATTATTTTGCAACACTATCCAAAAAAGGTATAACGTACTCCTGTGAACATTCCATATTTACGAAATAAAAAGTACAAGCTAAAAGCGTCATTTTCTCTGCAAGCCCCAATGATACGATAATCTTTGCTTTGAGAAGGTTTCAAGATGCACGAAAATGATTTTGATTAATTGACTATAAGAAGAACTAAGATAATTTTACGATATTTAAAGCTCCTAATCAATAAGCAAAATAATAAACTCTCCATTATAAATCAAAAGTTTAAGATAAAAATTAGCCTCAAACGGTTCTAAGGTGCTCATTATACTGTTAAAGCTATAGAGATATGACAAAATGAAATATTTTACTGATAAGAGCTTATATTTGATCAATAACAATACAGTTAGCTGTTTGTGTTTCAAAAGGGGTGTTTACATTTGCTTAGAAAAACAGTTTGGATATCAATAGAATATTTGAAAGATCGACGTTATTGAAATAATCTAAAAAGCTTAGCTTTTAAAAGAGCACAGCCAAGCGTGAGATGATGGCATGGGTAAAATTGTTTTTTGGTTCTCGAAGGAAAAATTTTATAGAAAATCATGGGGCTGATAGAATATTGGTTACATTTGGAATTTGTTTTACTGGAAAAGATAACGCGGATCAAAATAGATAATCATTTTAGATTAAAACGTTAAATATGAGATTATCTTATTGTAGTGTAATCGATTATTCGAGTAAGGTAAGCCTTTATAATGATAAAAAAAAGAGCCAAAATGGCTTATGAGTATGGATAAAAATCTTATGGTGAGGGAAATTTGATGAAAAGAAAAGAGCATGTGTGAAAAAGCATATTTTATAGGTGCGCATGCTTATGCTGCACCCGTCATAGAATCAGGGCTTTATCTTGTGGCAACGCCTATCGGAAATCTTGCAGATATTACGCTTCGTGCTTTGCAAGTGCTTGCGGGAATTGATATTTTAGCGTGTGAGGATACGCGGTTAACGCGTGTTTTGTTGGAACGTTACGGTATTCAAAAAAAAACTTTTCTCTATCATGAATATAATGCGCAAAAAGCGGGTCCGAAGCTCTTAGCAGCTTTAGCAGAAAACAAAACAGTAGCGCTTGTTTCAGATGCAGGAACACCACTTATTTCTGATCCCGGATTTCGATTGGTGGAAGAGGCCCGTAAAGCTGGTCATAAAATTATTCCTATTCCTGGAGCTTCCGCTCTTTTAGCCGCTCTTATACCGACAGGGCTTCCTACTGATAGCTTTTTTTTTGCAGGTTTTTTGAGTGCACGCAAGCTACAGCGCCGAAAACGGTTGGAACAATTAAAAGAGATTCCAGCAACTTTGATTTTTTATGAATCACCGCATCGTCTTGTTAAAACTTTAGAGGATATGGTTACTCTTTTTTCGGCTGATCGACCTGCTGCCATTTGTCGTGAATTAACAAAGAAGTTTGAAACAGTAGATGTTTCCAATTTGGGGAATTTGTTGGAAAATTACAGAAAACAAGCACATATTCGTGGGGAAATTGTTCTGCTTGTTGGAGAATCATCTTCTTCTTTAAATGTGATAAGTGATCAAGAAATTGATGAAATGCTATTAGAACGCGCACGGACACATCCTGCTGCTCAAGCAGCAGCTTTGGTTGCAAAAAAGACCGGTTTTAAAAAGCAGGAACTTTTTCAGCGATTAATTTTTTTAAAAAATGCGTAAGATGATACAAAAAAAACGCAGACAAAAGTCTTTTTATCGAGGGATTCGTGCAGAAAAATTGGCAGCTTGGTGGCTACGTTGCAAAGGGTTTAACATTGCCGAAATGCGTTTTAAAACAAAATGTGGAGAAATTGATTTAATTGCACGACGCGGAAATCTTGTGTTAATTGTTGAAGTTAAAGCGCGTTCAACGTTGGCTGAAGCAATGGAAGCGGTTTCCCGAATGAATGAAAAGCGAATTGAGGCGGCAGCCGATATTTGGCTCGCACGGCAAAAAGATTATGCCCTTTTGTCTGTACGCTTTGATTTGATTGCAATTTTACCTTGGCGTTGGCCACAGCATATCCCTGCATTTTTTACATCTGATCAATAAGAGGCAGACCCCATTTTAACCATGCTCAATAAAAAACATTTCGTTTTTATGTGCATATGCGTTAAAAAGTGTGTAACTGTTTGAGCGCTATAAGGAGTGAAATATGGATGATTATGAAAAGTTTGCAACAGGTTTACTCATTGTTTTTGGAGCGCTGATTATTGGTGGTTTAATGGCAATGCATATTGTGCTTATGAATAAACCAGGTTTTTTATTTGCATTAGCCGCAGCTATTGTTGGTTGGTTTTCTGCTTTTGCCGTTCTCTTTGACAAGCCCAAAATCTATTTGGGCTTGATTATTCTTGCTATGTTATGTGTTGCTTCTTCAATTAGCGTTTATGTTAGTTAAAACACCTGAGATGCTGATTGAGATTCCTTTTAAAATATAAAACTGAGAAATAGAAATGAAAATTGGCTTTTTGGGGACAGGTACAATCAGTGCTTCAATGGTGAATGGACTCATGTCAAGCACCTTTGATGTTTCTTCCATTATTGTTTCACCTCGCAATGCACAAACAGCAGAGCGCCTTTCAAACACTTATGATAAAGTTATGATTGCTGAAAATAACCAAGCGTTGCTTGATGTTAGTGATTGTGTTTTTCTTTGCTTGCCCAACCAAATTGCAGAAAGCGTTTTGCGTTCTCTTCGTTTTCGTCCAGAACAGCTGGTTATTTCCGTACTTGCTATGGCAAAAGCAGTAGAAATAGAAGAGTGGATTAATCATAAAGTTTATCGTGCTCTTCCATTACCTTTTGTTGCAGAATGCAAAAATTTGACACCAATCTATCCTGATCATCCCTTTTTACGCACTTTATTTGATGCAATGGGGGGCACATTGGTGCTGGATAAGGAAGAGAAGTTTAATCTTTTTATGACAGCTGGTTCTCTGATGGGAGTATATTTTAATTTTATAGAAACAGCCCATCAATGGTTTATAACACAGGGGTTAAAAAAACAGCAATCAGCAGAATTCCTTACCATGATGTTTGGAAATCTTACGGATGAAATGCATAAAATTATAGCAACGAATGGTTCTGCATTTCTCGATTTTGCACTACTTGAAAAAGAGTTTTCAACAAAGGGTGGAACAAATGAATTTTTGTCAAATTACTTTTCTCATCAAGGGGGAAGGAATGCTTTAACAGCGGCTCTTGAGGCTACTTTGCAAAAAATGAATGCTTCTAAAAAGACTTGACCAACATTTTTTACCATCTCAATAAGAAAGAGCTAAATGTTGAAGATTTATATCAGAAAAACTCATATCGAAAAATGTTTTTTTACATCTGAAAAAGATACGATTTTATAAAAATAATTGATTTTTAAAATATTTTTTACAACCTTTTATAATTTTTCTAAATTATTTTTATTTTCTATCTCCTTCTTTTAGCCTCAATACCAATTTTTTTCTACCTGATGAATCTATCTCTTCAATTTTTTTCCCCTTCAAGTTATCCAAACACATGAATAATTTTTTGTTTATTTAACCTATATACTCCACTCACATATTAAAACTTCCTCTTACAAAGAAGCAACTATTTTTATGTCTTCCATGATTGTGTTTTAATAAACTCTCTTAAACAAACATCTATTCAAAAGAGTTGATTTTTTATTTGATCAACAATTTTACGATACAGTTTAGTATGCTCTTTACTAGGCTTAGCAACAAAAATAGGGATCCCCTCATCTGACGAAAATCGTAAAGATGCATCAAGCGGTATTTCCGCTAAAAAAGGGACTTCTCGACGTTCCGCTTCTGCCCGTGCACCACCATAGCCAAAAATATCATAGCGTTTTCCCGTATCCGGAGCGATAAAATAACTCATATTCTCAATGATTCCTAAAATAGGAACATTGACTTTCATGAACATTTCTATTGCTTTACGCGCATCCACTAAAGCAAGATCTTGGGGCGTAGAGACAACCAACGCACCTGTTAATTGTACCTGTTGGGCAAGCGTTAATTGTGCATCCCCTGTCCCAGGCGGCATATCAACGACTAAAACATCCAGAGGTCCCCATACAACATCTCGTAACAATTGCGTTACAGCTGCCATAACCATAGGACCACGCCATACTACCGGCTTTTCTTCCTCAACCAAAAATCCCATCGACATCAATTTAAGTCCGAACTTTTCAAGAGGTTGAATCTTTTTTTCTCCAATGAGCTGTGGTTTTTGATTAACAAGTCCTGTCAAACGTGGCAAAGATGGACCATAAATATCAGCATCCATTAACCCCGTCTTGAAACCAGAATCTTGTAAAGCTAAGGCGATATTTATTGCCATCGTAGATTTTCCGACCCCTCCTTTTCCAGAAGCAACAGCAATCACATGCCGCACACCTTCTATGGGCATTTTGATAGGTAAGAGATTTGCTCTCCGTCTAGGTGCTGCCTTTGTTGTTTTTTCTGCGGTAAGTGTGACAACAACAGATTCCACTCCCTTCAAAGCACATACCACCTTTTCAGCAGAACAACGCAATGATTCCCATTCTTGCACACCTCCATCAGGAACTGTAATGGAAAAGAAAACCTTACCATCAGCAATCAATATTTCTGAAAGAAGCCCCAACGACACAATATCGCTTTCAAGATCTGGTCCTTTGATTTTACGTAATACATTGCGGACAGCCTCACTTGTAATAGGATCCACGTTCTTTCCTCTCTATAAAAATACCAGCAAATACAAGCATAAGAACGAAAAATACTTACAGGTTTATCACCTGATAATTTTCTACTTTACTCAAAATTATAAAGTATAAATTACTTATATCTTATCTCTTTAAAAAGATGAAACCATCCTTGAAATAAAAAAACTCAAACATAAAATCTGCTATAAAATCCTATCAATCATGTTTGTGCTACAACCACTTTAATGAATGTTTTGATAAAATTTTGTAAAAACAAAAACTAAAAAAAACTCTTAATATTAAAGGATATTTAAATTGAGCATACATTAATCAGTCACACTTTCTTTAATTCTTTAACGCCCTAATCATGTATCTTCTGTAGACTCAATCGTTATTTTCTGACACTCTTACAGTATCGCAAAAAAGTTCACAGACAAGTTATAAGGTGTTTTGTATTCTTTCACAGAGAGAGAAAAACAATCTAAGATTGACTTTCTTTATATTTTTCCTTATGGGTTAACAGCCGTATGATAGGATAAAATTGTTCCTCTCGCGCATAACTACCATAAAACGAAGATTAAGAAGGGCCGCACTCCGCGGTATTTAAATAAATGAAACGTACTTACCAACCCTCTAAACTTGTCCGTAAACGCCGCCATGGGTTTCGTGCACGCATGGCTACAGCTGGAGGACGTAAAGTTATTGCTGCAAGACGTGCTCGTGGACGTAAGCGGCTCTCTGCTTAACCATTTAAATTTTCACAACCGTTGAGGATTGCTCTCCATTTCTTCGTTGTGAAGCTTTTGTTATGAACCTCTAATGCCTGCTTGCAGGCATTTAGTGAAATTGCGAAATGTTCTTTTATGAAGAAAAAACATCCCTGCCGTATTCGCAAAAGAGCAGACTTTTTGGCTGTCCGTACAGGAGAAAAACGACGTGGTCCTTTATTTTTGCTCGAAGTTAAATCTCGTGAACAAATAACAGAAAGAAAAGATTCTCTTGTTGCACGTGTAGGCTTCACTGTTACCCGTAAAAACGGTAATGCTGTGAAACGTAATCGTATCAAAAGGCGCTTGCGTGAAGCCGTAAGAGTTGGTGTAACAAACCACATGGAAGCAGGAACAGACTATGTCATTGTAGCGTATCGCGATGCGTTACATGCGCCTTTTACATCCTTGATTAGTGAATTAAATCGGCGAATAAAACCAAAAATAAAACATCAGCAACAACAACAAGGGTGTACGGATGGAATATAACCGCAATTTCTTTATCGCTATTGGCTTATCTTTCGTAGTGCTCATCGCATGGCAATTTCTTCATGTTGCTCCCAAACAAGCAAAGTTACAAAAACAACAAGTCATCACACAGCAATTGTCAAAACAGCAATCAGCCCTTTCTACTACCACGACGAATTTTTCTGACGATACCTCAACGCATCAAGCAACATCTATTATCGAACAACCAATGACACCTGAAATCCGGAAAGCTGTATTGGCCAAAACAGAGCGTATTGCGATCAAAACCAATGAACTGGAAGGCTCTATTAATCTTGTTGGTGCACAATTTGATGATCTTCACCTCAAAAAATATCGTTTAACAGTTGATAAAAAATCACCAGAAATTGATTTGCTGAATCCTAAAGGTTTCAAAACGACCTACCTTGCTGAATTTGGTTTTGCAAGCGCATCTTTGCCAGCAAAAGCCTTGCCACAATCGGATACACAATGGCAAATAGAGGGAAACAATACAATCCTGACCCCTTCAACACCCATCACTTTAATTTATAATAATGGACAGGGACAAATCTTCCGGCGTATCCTTTCTGTTGATGATCACTTCATGTTTACCATTGAGGATTCTATCAGCAATGAAAGTGATCAACCAATATATCTCTCATCCTATGCCCGCGTTGCACGTGCAGCACCACCAGAACATACAAATGCAACCTATTTACTTCATGAAGGTATGATAGGTATTGCAGGAGATTCACTTAAAACTGAAAAATATAAAACCTTAGCAGAGCTTGACCCAAATCCTGATAATGGGCAAAAGAGCATAACTTTTTCCAAAGTAACAGGAGGTTGGATTGGTATTACCGATAAATATTGGGCTGTAGCAGTTATTCCCCCGCAAAATAAAGAATATACAAGCCGTTTTATTTATTTTGATCGTTTGCAAACACATTATCAGTCTGACTTGCTAGGATCGCTTTTAATGATCGCCCCAAATGAAACAAAAACTATTACAAATCGTCTTTTTGCTGGTGCAAAACAAGTTGAAATTATTAATAACTATCAAAATGACCTAAAAATCAAAAAGTTTGCTCTTCTAATTGATTGGGGCTGGTTTGATTTCATAACCAAACCAATGTTTTCTCTCATTGATATTCTTTATAAACAAACAGGGAATTTTGGTATCGCCATCCTTCTTGTTACAGTGCTCTTAAAAACTCTTCTTTTCCCTCTAGCCAATAAATCTTATAAATCTATGGCACGCATGAAGCTTTTACAACCGCGGTTGCTAGAAATAAAAGAAAAATATCCCGATGACCGAACTAAACAACAACAAGCAATAATAGAACTATATAAAACCGAAAAAATTAATCCCCTTGCAGGTTGTTGGCCAATGCTGATTCAATTCCCAATATTCTTTGCTCTTTATAAAGTTCTCTATATCACCATTGAAATGCGCCATGCCCCTTTCTTTGGCTGGATTAAAGATTTAGCGGCACCCGATCCAACTTCTCTTTTTAATTTGTTTGGTCTCTTTCCATATCCAACGCCAACATTTCTTATGGTTGGTGCATGGCCTTTGATTATGGGAATAACGATGTTTTTACAAATGCGTATGAATCCCGCTCCTCAAGACCAAACCCAAGCGATGATATTCACATGGATGCCTGTTGTCTTTACTTTTATGCTCGCCTCTTTCCCTGTTGGTCTCGTCATTTATTGGGCATGGAACAATATATTATCAATCATTCAGCAAGGTATCATGATGAAGCGCCAAGGAGTTAAAATTGAGCTTTTTGATAATCTGAAAGCCATGTGGAGAAAATCACCCAAAAAAGAAGTGCATGAATGAAAAGAGATTCTTCCCTTTCTGGAATTTTTTCTCACAATTGGATTTTTATTCGTGGTGTACCAGCGATACGCTTTCTTCCCCCTGAAGGACCACCAGAAATTGCATTTGCGGGACGTTCCAATGTTGGAAAATCATCTTTAATTAACGCACTCGTCCAACAAAAAAGCTTAGCACGTACCTCAAATACTCCAGGACGGACTCAAGAGCTTAATTATTTTGTCCCTGATGGCTTCAGTAAGCAACTAGGAGAGCTTCCCCCTCTAGCATTAGTAGATATGCCTGGTTATGGTTTCGCTGCTGCTCCTAAAAATCTTGTTGATGCGTGGACAAATTTGATTTTTAGCTATTTACGGGGGCGCACAACGTTAAAACGTGTATATATCTTAATTGATTCACGGCACGGAATCAAAAATAATGATGAAGATGTTCTTGCTCTCCTTGATAAAGCAGCCGTTTCTTATCAAATTGTTTTGACAAAGAGTGATAAAATCAAATCAAATGCCTTAGAAAAATTAATTATGAGCACACAAACAAAATTTCTCAGACGTCCGGCAGCTTATCCTGAGCTTCTTGTAACCTCTTCAGAAAAAGCTCTCGGTTTAGAAGAATTACGTGCTGCCATTTTGCAAACCATTACATAAAAGAACAATTCCTATTATTAATAATTTATTAATTATAATTGCTAGCAGCTGCTAATGATCTTGTACTTCTAGTCAAGCATCTTTATAAAAATGATTACTTGAAAGAATTCTCATCAACTCTATTTGATAGTGTAAATTATGCTGACACTTTTTCACTCTCCCCTATCCGCTGCCTCGCGCTTCATACGCCTCATTCTTGGGGAATATGGTGTAACCACTCAACTGATTGAAGAATATGAATGGGCACGAAGACACGAATTTCTAGCCCTCAATCCCGCTGGTCATGTTCCTGTTTTTCTCGATGAACACGAGGTTCCATTATCAGGACCTCTTGTTATCTGCGAATATTTAGACGAAACACATGGAAGTTTACGACAAGAAAATAAGCTCTTTCCGGAAAATCCTTTAGATCGTGCAGAAGTACGCCGTCTCAATGACTGGTTCTTAAATAAATTCGAAAATGAAGCAACGCGCCATATCGTACGAGAACGAATCCACAAACGCGAAATGCCACTTGCCATTGGGGGGGGGGGCTCCTAATTCACAAATTTTACGCAATGCACGCGCCAATATTTTACCACATATGAACTATCTCAATTGGCTCTGTGCCTCTCGCGATAGCTTAGTCGGTTCTGCCTTGTCCTATGCAGACTTAGCAGCAGCAGCCTCTATTTCTGTACTTGACTTTCTAGGGGAAATTGACTGGGAACAATCTCCTGCTGCCAAAGACTGGTATATGAGAATTAAATCACGCCCTTCTTTTCGTTCTCTTTTAACAGATCGCGTCCGAGGAATTGTTGCAAGTGCTCACTATGCAGATCTTGATTTCTAACCTTCTCTCACAAACAAAAGTAAAAGCGATATTTTATCTAAAGAATATTTATAGATTTATGAATTTTTATGCATGCGTATAAACAATATAATAATACATTGATTTACAATCATATTAAACAGAGAATAAGACCCCACCATAATATTTTCTTATTTCACCTCCTCTTATAATGCATTAAAAAATCACTTTCTCGTCGTGTCACAAAAAAGATTAGCAAGGGATAAAAAGTATTTAAGAAAGGATTTTAAAGACTCTCTTTAAATACAAGAGCTGTAGTACCATTGAAAGCTACGCAAATAAAATAACAATACTTAACGCATGTTACCCTCCATTCTTCCCAATATATGAAAAAACGCATTACATAACATATATACTATTTGCTCTATAATAAACAAAGCCTCATTATGCGTTTTTACAACATAACAGTTTTTCAACTGACTTTCTTACAAGATGAAGAATCCAACCAATTCTCGTGTGTAAACAATTCAACTTCTTGTTAGTCCCTTGCCCCCCCCTTTTACGTGATTTTATTGATGAATAACATATTGATATACAATGATAAATAATCGTTTTTTTAAACTTGAATCATCAATTTCAAATACCTTTTTTATTACCTTCAGCATATTTAAAACAATCAAAAGCGCTTTCTTATGCGTTACAAATGGAATTGGTGCGTGAAAAAATATTAAAGAAAAGAATGAAAATGCCTAAGTGCTAAGGATTGTTAAAACATTAAAAGCTAATAAAACGTATGATAGTGCTGATTTTCTCTTTTATGAAGCATAAAGATAGTGGAGCAGAATAGATGTTATATTATTCATGGATATTCTCTCGTGATACCACTCACGAGCACTATCATAAAATAAGTTTAGAAGTATTGAGAAATATTTCTTTAAGATAAGCGCATGAATTGACAACATAGGTGTATTTTGTTTGGGAGATCTTTTTTTGCATGAAGAACGCTCCCTTCCTTAAAGAACGAAAGAAATAAAAGCGTAAAGTAATACACAATCTCTATTAGGCTTCATAAGCAAACCTTACTTAGGAATTCATCACACACTCTAACGAAAAACATCTCTATTTAAATTTGTATAGATCTTAATCACTTGCTCTAAACAACAGTGTTTTACAGACAACAGGATAAATTAAAGCAGGAAAAACTTTTTCCTATAAAGAAAAAGAACCATTGGAAAGAAGGAAAAAATTTGTTTATACTGCACAGTGAAGTATCATAAGGAGATAAGAATGCGCCTTACAGTTGTTGGTGCAAATGGGAGAATGGGACGGGAACTCATTACAGCAATCCAGCAGAGGAAAGATGTAGAGCTTTGTGCTGTTCTTGTACGCAAAGGCTCACCGTTTGTAGGAAAAGATGCCAGTGCTTTAATTGGTTCAGATTCTCTTGGAATTGGCATCACTGACGATCCCGGAAATGCCTTTTCTAACACAGAAGGTATTTTAGATTTTTCACAACCAGAAGCCAGTATTCTTTATGCTAACTACGCTGCTCAAAAAGGCCTTGTTCATATTATTGGCACTACAGGATTTAGCAAAACAGAAGAAGAAAAAATTGCAGATTTTGCGAAATATACAACAATTGTCAAATCCGGAAATATGAGCCTTGGAATAAATCTTTTAGCCAACCTTGTAAAGAAAACCGCTAAAGCATTAGAAGCCGATGATTTTGATATTGAAGTTTATGAAATGCATCACGCTAACAAAGTTGATGCCCCTTCTGGAACAGCCCTTCTTCTTGGCCAAGCAGCAGCTGAAGGGCGCAATGTTATGCTTAAAAATGTGCGTGTCAACGAACGCAATGGTCATATAGGTAAACGCAAAAAAGGCTCCATTGGCTTTTCTTGTTCACGTGGTGGAACAGTTGTCGGAGAACACAGTATCATTTTTGCCGGTTCCCATGAGCGCATTGTTCTTTCACATATAGCGCAAGAACGCTCTATCTTTGCCAATGGCGCATTAAAAGCAGCTTTATGGGCAAAAAATCATGAAAATGGTCTTTATTCAATGCTCGATGTTTTGGGATTGAATGATGAATTTTAAACAATCAATAGAATAGAGGCAATTCATAATGGGGCGCATACTTATACTAATTCGTCATGGACAAAGTGAATGGAATCTCAAAAACCTTTTTACCGGTTGGAAAGATCCCGATTTAACAGAAAAAGGTCATGCAGAAGCGATAGCAGCAGGAAAAAAACTGAAAGCATATGGTGTGAAGTTTGATACCGCTTATACATCTGCCTTACAGCGTGCTCAAAAAACGGCTCAGCACATTTTAGAGCAAATGGGACAATCAGATTTAGAAGTGATAAAAAATCCCGCATTAAATGAACGTAATTATGGTGATCTTTCTGGTTTAAATAAAGATGAAGTGCGCCAACAATGGGGGCAAGAGCAAGTGCAAATGTGGCGCCGATCCTATACGATTGCGCCCCCGAATGGAGAAAGCCTACGCGACACCGGTGCGCGCATTTGGCCTTATTATCTTTACCATATCCAGCCTCATATTTTGCGCTCCCAAACTGTTTTGATCGCAGCGCATGGAAACTCTCTTCGTGCTCTTATTATGGCGCTTGAAGGTCTCTCCAGTGAGGAAATTATATCTCAAGAATTAGCAACCGGCATTCCTATTATTTACACATTTAATCCGGATTCAACAATTTTATCAAAGACAGTCCTCACACCTTAAACTTCTAAAATCATGATGTCCCCCAAAAATTTAATTCAATCGTTTTAAGCTGAAAAAATAAATTCTATAATTTTATTGACAGAATTGCTTCATACGCTTAGATGAATTTTATGAGCCCAGATGGCGGAATTGGTAGACGCGCAGGTTTCAGGTACCTGTGCCGCAAGGCGTGGAGGTTCGAGTCCTCTTTTGGGCACCATACTCTTTTTTATCCAAAATAATTTATTGATTTTCCATATGTTTTTTTAAATGAGGGATGCGTAGATAAAAGTTAGGGAATAGGATTTTCTAACATTTCTCTATAAAGCACGCTTCGCACAATGTTTCTAATGTTTCTTTGAAAGTCTGCTAACGCTTCTTGATGTAAGCCATCTAAAAGTCTCATAAACGCAACAACAGTTTTACGTTGCAACGAAGTAGAGGGCTTTATTATGATGCTTTTGAATCTTGCAATTTATACCGGAAACCTGCTTTTTTCATGCACTCATAAACTGAGGCAAATTCACTCGCATACGAATTCATATCACTAGAAGAAGCATAAACCGGTTTCCAGCCACATTTTGATAAGGATTGTTGGATCATCGCTTTATCGACACCTGGTTTTTCCCATAATGCTAAAGTTGATGGAGGAGGTTGGTTAATACATCCAGCGATACTTAACAGAGCCATGCAACTCAATAGTTTTAAGATTTTCTTCATTTTCCCCTCTTTCAATGGATTTATTTACGATAAAACAGCTCAGAAGCCTGTTGATATTTTCTGTTCATACTGTGTTCAAGACAGGTTAGGACTAAATTGAGATGATGGATTGAGAAAACAATCGCGCCATTCCAAGCGAAGGCAAGGATGGCGGATTGTTGGTCATCACAAATAGCAACACTTAAGGTTGGCATTTGCGACTATTTTTATATTTTTTACAAAACGGGCTGTTTAAGCGCTTCTTGACACTTCGCTGTGGTATGACAGCGCCAGGACGACAAATCGGAAGATTTTCGGCTTTATGATTCTCGCACCAAGTCCCCCCTTTATCTTTATAGCGGAATCCTGATTGGAGCATACAGGCATCAATAGTTGCCCATGCATTGTAGCTTAACTTTTGATTTTCTGGATCCTTATCATAAGGGGTTGGCATGCCACATTCTAACAAGGCTTTTCCTATCTCAGTAAAATCTGCACCCGGCTTCTCCCATACTCCTATAGAAGATGTGGGAGTTTTATTAAACTGACATCCAGCGATACTGAACAGAACTATTATACTCAATAATTTTAAGCTTTGTTTCATTTTTTACTCCATGATTTAATTGAAGGAACTTGTTCTAAATGAGATGTGCCATAAAACCTTTGGCATTTATCATTCGCATGTCCAAGACAAGTGTGGACACTGTTTGGATCTGAGAACATATTCCATGTTTCTTTCCACCTGCTACTACCAGCAGGTATTGTCTCATAAGTATAGCCATTGCCACCAATAATTCTGCTTACAAAATCATATCTATGCCCATCAAAGCCAATAGTGGTTTGTTTGCTATCACTCACATAACCTAACAGACCGGATGCAAATAAAGCATTAAAGGCTGGTCCATAGAAATTGATAGTCGTGTTTTCGTTGGCTATACCGTGAACACCTTCTTGTTTGAAAGAATTCAGCATATTCCCCAATGTCATTGTCCCACGGCTATGTCCATAAAGTTCTAATCCTGTAAGACCATAGCTATACATCAAATCTTTTGCTTCTTGTGTTGAATTGGTTAAACCCCAAAAGTTATTTTCCATAAACTTCTGATAGCCCGCGACCAGAAGTTCTGAGATAGCAGAATCGGCTTCTGGGAACACAACAAAATAAAGCGGTTCATTTTTATTCTCCGCATGTTGCTCTGCATAAACAGCTGCCTCATAGAGTGGTGTAAAAATGCCATTAAAGGACACATGCACTTTGCCATCAGCACCTTCTTGTAAATGCTGCTTTTCTTCATTCGTTAAATAATGAAAGTGAGGTATTTTTTGTCCACGAGCATCTCTTATAGGTACCCCATTTTCATCTGTTTTATAGATTGTATTGCCCTTTTCATCACGGTCGACCACGGCAATGGGGTGCTCTTTGATAAACATGGTTCTATAGGAGTCATCGCTCACTTTAAACCCTTCTTCTAAGAGTTGGGTTGCCATCTCACGGTTTTCATGGACGATTTGTTCCAGCTTACCTACATCGAGCTGTTGTACACCCTGATGGGCGGTAGCAGTATCACGATTAAGCGAGGCTATGGCTTGCTCAACATCTTGCCCTGTCAATGCCTTCTGCCCTGCTTCATCAGTCAAGACGATGGTGCCATTGCTGATAGCGGATTTGGTGTATCCTTTCTCTGAATCTTTAGCTTTTGAATGATCTAAGAGATTTTTAGCAATGTTTTTCCCGACACCATATTTGCCCTGATACATCGGACCACCCGCAGAAATGCTGATCCCATGACTGCTAGCTTGCGCATGCGCACTGTTGGTGATGTCACTGGTGCTAATGCTTCTTGTGGTCAGGCTGTTTTTATCTGCCGGCGCGGTGCTTTCAATAATGCCTCCGGTTAGAGTTGTTTTATCTTTGACGTTGATATCAAAACCACCATCACCGGCTTTAATGCCTGATTGTTCCACGACACTATGATAATCGCTAGAAGATTTATTCTTTTGGAAAGAGGCGCTCATGGAGCCCCCACCACCCGTTTGTCCAGCACCAAACCCAGTAGAAACAGAGTTTTGCTTGCTGGAAAAAACAATCCCGCCATTCCAAGCAAAGGCAAGGATGGCGGATTGTTGGTCATCACAAATAGCAACACTTAAGGTTGGCATTTGCGACTATTTTTATATTTTTTACAAAACGGGCTGTTTAAGCGCTTCTTGACACTGCGCTGTGGTATGACAGCGCCAGGACGACATATGGGCAAGTTTTTCTCTTTAAAAGTATAACACCAATTACCTCTCCCTTTATAGTGGAATCCTGCTTGGAGCATGCAGGCATAAGTTGTTGCTTTAGCATTAATGCTTATATTTTCACTTTCTGGATCAACATCATAAGGCGTTGGCATACCACATTCTAACAAAGCTTTTCCTACC
>NZ_JBHIME010000016.1:0-3677 GCF_042193875.1 Bartonella sp. OC68QHHN
TGTTTCTGGTTCAAAATTTAAGAAAGGTTCAACGAGTCTTGCTGTTACACCGCTTTCTTCTTCATCCATGTTGGGGATATTTGTCACATAAATGACTTCAAAGGTTAAAATGGCACCATGGAGCGCTAGGGCGCCATTATCACCAAAGGCAAAAGCAATATTTTGCAGGCGGCATGTTTCAACAGTGTTATTGAGATTGGGATTAGCGTAGAAAATCTCCTCAACTTCCCACGCTAATTGGTCAACAAAACGTGCTCCATCTTCACATGTCGCATAACATTCAACATCTAGCGTTAAAACACGCCGCCTTAAGCCAAAATCATGTCCATCTTCAATCGTTTCACTTTGCGTTGAGATATTAATAGCTGGCATTGCTTCAATAAATAAATTGAAATCGCGCANCGCAACAAAGCTTTCCCTTATCGTCTCTCTCGGATGCATGAGGGCTCCTGTTCATTTAAGTGTATAAAATGATTGACTAGGATTAATAATGATACTATTATTGGTTATGAGCAATAAAGTTGAAAAAATAATCAGCTTGATGAAAGCATCACCAAAGAACATCAAGTTTGCAGATTTGTTGGCTGTATGTGTCTATTTCTTTGGAGAACCGCGGAACAATGGTACAAGCCACTTTGTTTTTAAAACACCGTGGCTTGGTGATCCTCGTGTGAATATTCAAAAAGATTCTGGTAACAAAGCAAAAGCTTATCAGGTCAAACAAGTCTTACAAGCGATAGAAAGGATGAAACATGAACAATAATCATTATACATATCGTGTTTTGTGGTCGCAAGAAGATGAGGAATATGTTGGATTGTGTGCAGAATTCCCATCCCTTTCATGGTTAGATGCTCAAGCAGAGAAAGCTTTAAAAGGTATTATGGACCTTGTTTCAGAAGTTGTTGAGGACATGCAACATAATGGAGAAGAAATTCCTGTGCCTTTGTCACATGGTAAATACAGTGGTAAGTTTCAATTAAGAATACCACCAGAACTCCATAGAAAACTTGCAATACAAGCTGCTGAAAATGGTGTGAGTTTAAACAGATACATTTCTTCTAAACTTTGAATCTTTTAAAAGTCTATACGTACTAAAAGAAAATTAATTTTTATGAAAACCTCTAAATTAAAACAAATGCCCGTTTTAAAGACGGATGAAGAAGCAGAAAACTTCGTTGATACTGCCGATCTTACGGATTATGATTTAACTGGTTTTAAACCCGTTCATTTTGAGTTCTTACCTAAAGAAGTCTCTTGACCACCTCCCCATTTTAAGAACGGGGAGGGGAGTTCTATCTTTTAAATTAAGCAACCTTTTTAATGGGGCTCTCTAAACTTGGTTCATAAGCTTTCAACAAAGAATCCATGCTATGTGGTAGCTCTGAAGCTCCAAAATTTGTAAGAATTGCCAAAATCTTTGTAATATTAGGCACCTCATTTTGAAGTTTTAAAATCAAAGCTTTTTCTATTGCATCCATGGTCTCAATGAGAGCATTAAAAGCTTTATCTTCGACATCATCACGATCAGAAAACTGATACAATGCCATCCACAAATCACATAATAAATCAACACTGCTATTCATTGCACACCCCCAAAGATTTGTTCTCTCAAACATGCCAATCCTTTTGGTGTGATTTTCGTTGAAGGCAGGACCTTTTCTGTACCATCCGGTCTTTGAATGGTGATAGCGGGACAATCCATAAAGCCTTTCTTTATTTTGTCCTGATAAGGTAACAGAGGCGCCCCTGGAGCCCGTCGATAGACCCAATCGTTTTGTCGCAAGTAATCCGTTAAATCTTTTGGTCGTACCTCTAGCATTTTCGCTGCTTCAATAAGACCAAACAATCCATCAGAACGCTTTAAACCATCAAGTGCTTTTGCTTTTGGTGCTAATTCAGCAATGGTGTTATCCTTTTGCTCAATTTGGTTTTGTAGGTGTGTCAAAAAGCCAATCATTGCTTGAGGACTTGAATAATCAATTTGTGGTGTTGCTACTTGTTTTTCTAATTCTTGCCAACGATCTATGATTTTAGCTCGCAAGGCAGTGCTGTAACCTGAAACAAGAATTAAACATTCACGCTTGGGAAGGTTGTAACAGTTTTGCACCTTTCCCTGCTTATCTAAATAGGTGCCCCCAAATTTGGGGAGACCTCCTTCAGTGTATAATTCTTCAAGTATTTTTTTAATATCACGCATGACATGGTCATGTCTTTTACCACACAACTCAGCAATTTCACGACTCGACATAGTCTGAGTGGTAGCACTATTAGCAACACTTTCTGTAATTTTTATAAGAGTGTTCATTATGAACTCCTAGATGTTAGAGGTTTTCATTGATACCTTTAAAAGGTATCGGGTGCTGAAAACACGGCATCTAGTCCGTCGTTACGCTTTCCCCATAAGGGTATTGTATAGCGTAACTACACCCGATGAGGTCATTATACACTTGTCGCATATAATGAGTCAAAGCCTTTGCAACGCACAGAAGATCGATTATTTCGGCAATCAATCCGCTAGATGTTTTAAGGTGTTTTCAGGCACCTGATTCGATTATTCATATTGTCGCTACATTGTCAAGTGGCAATGTAATGTTTTTATAAAAATAATCTGTTAAGTCCTTTGGTCGCACCTCTAGCATTTTCGCTGCTTCAATAAGACCGAACAAACCATCAGAACGCTTTAAACCATCCAAAGCTTTTGCTTTTGGTGCTAATTCGGCAATGGTGTTATCCTTCTGCTCAATTTGGTTTTGTAAGTGATTCAAAACACCAAGTAATGCTTCGGGTTTGGAGTAGTCAACTTGTGGTGTTGTTACTTGTTTCAAAAGCCGTTCACATTTGATAAAGTATTGACGTGCTTCATGTCCTTTGTCATTACGCTCGATCATCGAAAGATGTTTAGCCATGTCTAATGTAATGTGGTATTCCTTTACCTTTCCACCCCGGTAAAAATTTACCGCAGTTATAAAGTTTATATTTTCCTGAAATTTACATTCTTTAATGCGATTTTTAATCCAATTTCTAAATTCAGACTTTATTTCCAAAAACGCATGCAAATCACGAGCATTGACGGTTTGAACAGCTTCCTGATCAATAATCCGTTCTTTAATTTCTATAAGATTGTTCATAATGAACTCCTTATCGTTAGATGTTTTTCATTGACACTCTAAAGAGAGTGCCGGGCGCTGAAAAACACGGCGATAAGTCCGTCGTTACACTTTCCCCGCAAAGGTATTGTATAGTGTAACCACACCCGACAAAACCACTATATGCTACAAAGCATGTGATGAGTCAAAGTTTTTAAATTTCGGCGGGAAGAGATTATTTCGGTAATCCATCCGCTTATCGTTTGGTGTTTTTCAGGCACCTAGTTTGACGATAGACACATTGTTGCCATATTGTCAAGAGGTGACTTTACATTTTTAAAATAAATTAAGTGTGCTTTTATTTTATCTTCCGCAGAATAAGCTTATACATACCGGATTCTGAGGCTTGGACCTCTGTGACCACGAAGTGCTCTTGAGAAGAGGGGGCTTTGTTGTTTTCAGGAGCCATCACAATAATACTATCTTGAGGTTTTGGTGGTAAACCCCCGATATCATTGATACAAAGATCAAGTTCCTTTCTTGCAATTGTGGTGGGGATTCTGCCTCCAGCCTCCGATTCCGAATGTTTG
>NZ_JBHIME010000005.1:0-1037 GCF_042193875.1 Bartonella sp. OC68QHHN
GCTGCTGGCTTTAGCATGCGCACTGTTTCTGATATCACTGGTGCTAATGCTTCCTGTGGTCAGGCTGTTTTTTTCTGCCGAGGCTGTGCTTTCAATAATGCCTCCGGTCAGGGTTGTTTTATCTTTAACGTTGATATCAAAACCACCATCACCGGCTTTAATGCCTGATTGTTCCACGACACTATGATAATCGCTAGAAGATTTATTCTTTTGGAAAGAGGCGCTCATGGAGCCCCCACCACCTGTTTGTCTAGCACCAAACCCAACAGAAACAGAGTTTTGCTTGCTGGAAAAAACAATCCCGCCATTCCAAGCAAAGGCAAGGATGGCGCATTGTTGATCATTACAAGCAAGACTTAAGGCTGGCATTTGCGGCTATTTTTATATTTTTTACAAAACGGGCTGTTTAAGCGCTTCTTGACACTGCGCTGTGGTATGACAGCGCCAGGACGACATATGGGCAAGTTTTTCTCTTTAAAAGTATAACACCAATATGGTCCTCCCCATTTATAGCGGAATCCTGCTTGAATCATGCAAGCATCAATGGAAGCCTCTGCATTGATGCTTAGCTTTCTATTTTCTGGAAAAACATCATAAGGGGTTGGCATACCACATTCTAACAATGCTTTTCCTATCTCAGTAAAATCTGCTCCAGGTTTCTCCCATGCACTCAAAACTCCTGGTGGAGGCTTGTCAATGTTACATCCAGCAATATTTAACAGAATGAGACCGCTTAATAATTTCAAGATTTTCTTCATTTTTTCCTCCCTGAATATTTTGAATAAATTGGCGTACGATTAGGTGATCCATAAGCCTGTCGACATATTGAACCTGCATTACCATAACAAGCATGAACACTTGGATAACCCTTAAATATTTGCCTTCTCTCTTTCCAAGGACCACTTCCAGGAGGTATTTGCTCAAAAGTGTAAGGATTTTTGCCAATCTCTCCCCCAACAAAATCATATTTATGATTTTCCAAGTTTACGTAATCCTGCTTTCCATCACTTAAGATATATAACGTATCTGCCATGTTT
>NZ_JBHIME010000028.1:0-76734 GCF_042193875.1 Bartonella sp. OC68QHHN
CTTTTGCCAAGCTTGAGAGAAATCAAAAGCATTGGCGATTATATTTTTCCAATGCATAATGGTGGCGGTATCAGCACCAAAAAAACGCATGACGGCTTCAAAGGCATGCCCAAAAGCGTGTGCTATTCCCCGTGCAAAGCCTTTGACAAAAGAAGAGAAACGATCCCAATATTTCCACAAAGCAAAACCAGCAGCCATGATCACCGCCACAACAGCAGCAACCACAGCCCCTATTGGGGTAAAAACACCCCCCACAACAGAGGCAAAGCCAGCCCCAACCACTTCTATCGCTGTCCCTAGCCAACCAAAGCTACTCACCAATGCTGCACCTGAAACCGCAACCCCTCGAAACGCTGCCACAAGTAAAGTCATGGGTCGCAAAAAGAGAAATTTTACAGCATCACAAAACATCAATATTTTGAAGATTATAAGTAAAAAAAACTGGTCGAAACAAAGAGCTTTCTTTATGAAAAGGAACAGAATTGCACACGCGTAGATATTACTGACTCTAACCACGGGTATAACTTAATAATTATAGTGCAACAAAACAATAGAAACAGCCTTTTTGGTAATTTTGGACAATGTATGCTGGCAAAATTATCAATGTTCACTGAATATGCTCCCCTTCCTTTTAAAGACGAAACCCTTAAAAAAATAGAAAAATAATCACATAATCACTATTCTGCTTTGTATTAAAGCTCAGTTCACATTAAACCATTGCACTTAAGAGCATCCTAAAACCTTAATAGCTTTTAAAAAAATATCTGACTTTTTGTTCTATTCTTAAGTTACACTTAGCCCCCCCTATTGCTTCTGTAAATCGGCACACACAACGCCTTTATTTCTCATGCTTTAAAACAAAGAGAAAAAATCCTATTATAACTTACTGCAACTTGCAGAAAATTTTGTATCTTTCCCTATAACACCAAGATCTTTGATTAAAAGCGGTTTTCCTATTTCTCCATTATAGGCTTTAACGTGAATGGTCTTTCCTTTCACATCTATGAGGTAATAATCTCCATTAAAAAGCGCACCAGCTGTATAGACAGGAATATTTCCAAAAACCTTATCATTTTTTGCACGGCAATAGGACTGATAATGTGTGTGCCCTACAAATATTGCTTTGACATTATGAGAGGTAATAATTGACTTAAAGATCGACAAATCTTTAGCATTCTCTTTACGAATAAAAACGGATTTACCATCAATGGAAGCTGCGCGAGCATCGTGAAAATTAATGATTGTCACTTTACCTCTTGCATCAGCAGCAGCTAAATCGTTCTTAAGCCAATCCAAAGATTTATTAATTCGTACTTCTGTAGACTGCTCCTTCAAACGAACCGTATAGCTTGGATGATTGTGAAGCTGTACATAGTGAACATCTCCATAATCCCAAGAATAACTCAAACTCCCCCTTATTGAGCGAATATTTCCACCCGAAGTGGAAACCAAACTTTCAGTAACATCTGCATTAAAATGCGATAATTGACTACGATATTTTTTGATTTCCGATACCATTCTTGAAACTGCGCTTATAGCACAGGCATCTTTGTAAAAATTGAATTTTTGAGGATTCGTACACTTACCAACATTATTGGCATAATCGTGATTCCCTAACCCCTCATAGACAGGCCCTCCAAGGGTTTTATAAACATTTTTATAATCATCATAGTTTTTTTGTTCCCCAAACTCCGTCAAATCACCATTAACAATATGGAACGCAGCTTTGTGCGCTTTTATAACACCAGCAACCTGCTCATTTATCTTTAACCATGGCTCTCTGTTTGATATTCCATTGGCATCACCAGAGTTTAAACGCCACGGTTGCGGATCAGCCATGATGATAGCCGTATAATTTTTTGCAAGAGACTGTTCTTTCAGAGACCAATCCATAAATGCATCATGATAAAGCCTCTCGTCCTTTTTTAATTTTTCAGAATCAAGATTAAAACAACCAGAGACAGTAAAAGCAATCACAGTGATTACCAATTCAACTTTATATCTCATAAATACATCTCCACCCATCAAACTTTACGTATTTTATTGTTATAAAAATCGCTCAGAGGTGATTTTTTAGATTTTTTTGTCAAAAATGTGTCAAAAATTCAAAATAATGAAAGCAATAATCCTTCAATGAAAGTACAATTTGATGATATAAAAGTACTTTCGATTTCAAACTTTCAACTTGAAACACTTTAATTGATTGAGATTTATGAGCTTGGACTCTGGCTCTTTCAAATGCCATCGATACATCAACAACTTATCAAAAACTAAGCATTTAGCAGAAATCTAGCAAGTGTTCGTATATTATAAAAATATCCCCACCAAGAGAAAAAACGCATTCTGGATACTAGAGCAGCCAACTTCTTTGGATATCAAGATCAAATACATTAGAATCTTATGCTAAATAAGTTAGAAATAATTAAAAGTGCTAGAAAAAGTGTTTGAGTATTACCCTCATCACTCACTTTAATAAAATATAAAACTGTAGAATTGTCACATAAATATTATCATTAATTTATAAAAATAATATAAGTTATTTAAATTATTATAATAATATTTAAACTAAAATATTATATATTTACAATAAATTTAATTATATAATATAAATAATTATAAATACATTATGTATTAAATATAAATTCATACCGGTTTAATATAAATTAATTTTTAATTTTGACAAGAAATCAAAAATATCTTACTAAACAAAGACAATTATCGAAATTAATAAAGATTATCCATTTTTCACTTCTTTTTATGAAGTTTTCGGGGAAATGAATATTTGGGAGCTCTCATAAGGAGAACACTAGTGTACAAAATATCCCTTTCATCATGCGCTGCTGCAACCGCTATCATCCTATTCAACATCCAGTTCAGTGCACAAGCTAAATCTCTTGTAGTTTCTGGTGAAGAAACAAAAGAAGTCTCTAACGAAACCTATGATATTCTTCATGCAAAAGACGGTGGAAAAATAATCGGTAAGCATTTAACTGTGACGGAAAACGAAAATACAAGTAACAATACAAATATATATTCTGTCACAGCTGAAGGTCCAAACAGCGTGATTGAATTACTGGACACAACCATTAAAGGAATTAACGCTGAAATATCCAAAAGCCTTAAGGCAAAAGATGGTGGCTCGATCAAAATGACCGGTGGTTCTATCTCCTCTGGTTTTATTTCTTTTGAAAACAGCAAAAGTGACAAAAACAAACTGGAAAAAGTCACAATAAATGATAAAATATACACCAAAAACAGCAATCTTATTTTGAAAAATGTAACTTTAAAATCAGATTCTCGCATATGGGGTGATGATAATTCTCAAATAACAATCTCTGGTGGAACATTTAATTCAATAATGGACGCGATATATTCTACCAGCAGCACCATTACTTTAAACGACAATGTCACAGTAACATCTGGTACTTTTGGCCTCTGGGCGAGATATGATAATGGAACGATCACAATGACTGGGGGAACTGTAAAAGGGCAAAAAAATGCTGTATATGCAATAGAAAAAGGTCTCGTCAATGTCACAGACGTTACTCTCACCGCAGATGGTAAAGGAACAGGCGCAAGCTCTGACTATGATGGTACAATCAATTTACAGAATGCAACCATTAAAGAGGCTATCATCGGACTTGAAGCAAACAGTGGTGTCATTCAAATGACAGGAGGATCTATCACTGTTTCCGGGACAGGAGCTTCTTTTGAAAACAGCAAAAATGACAAAAACAAGCTAGAAAATGTTGTGATAGCAAGTAGCAGCGATGATAAACCGATGACCACAGGTGTCAGTGCTGATAAGGAAAGCACGGTTATTTTAAAAAATGTCACCGTTAAGAACGCAAAAAAAGCTCTCTTAGCTAATGATAACTCCACAATAACAGTCTCTGGAGGATCATTCGATGGAAAAACTGATGGGGTATATGCCAAACAAGGCAGCACCATTACTTTAGACGAAAAAGCTGCGGTTAAATCGTCTGATGGTTATGGACTCCATGCAGAAGGTTCAAAATCCAAAATCACAAAGACAGGAGGAGCTGTAAATGGTAAACAAGCTGCATTATTTGCAGAAAAAGGCGGACAGATTGATGTCACAGATGTTACTTTAACAACAACAGATGGCACTGGAATTGGCGCAAAAGCCGATGGCGCTGACAGCGTCATTACATTAAAAGGCACAACAACCATTGAAAAAGTTGCAAATGGCCTTGATGTACAAAATGGAGCTACAGCCAAGATGACCGGTGGTTCTATTGCTGCTTCTCAAATAGGTACCCTTTTCAACGCTAGCGGAAGTGATGAAAATGAAAACACGCTGGAAAATGTAAACATATCGAGCGGTAAAGATGACGCCTTAATGGATAAGGGAATAAGTGCCGAAAAAAGCACTGTGACTTTAAACAATGTAACCGTCACTAAAGCGACAACAGGCATATTTGCAAATAATGACTCCACAATAACAGTCTCTGGAGGATCATTCGATGGGAAAAATGATGGGGTATATGCTGGGAACGGCAGCACTATTACTTTAACCGGTGATGCTAAAGTTACATCAACTGATGGTTATGGAGTCCGTGCAGAGGGTTCAGGATCTAAGATCACAATGGCAGGAGGAAAAGTAACAATAATAGGGAATAAACAAACTGCATTATTTGCAGAAAATGGTGGACAAATTGATGCCACGAATGTTGATCTAACAACAGATGGTAAAGGAACCGGTGCACTTGCAATTGGTCCTGATAGCAGAATTGAATTGCATGGCAATACAACAATTAACAATACTTGGAACGGTCTTGGAGCAGCTGATGGTGGTAAAATCACCAGTGAAAATTTAACAATAGACGGTGGTGAAGTAATTGATAAAAACCCCAATGAAGCACGATCTGGTGTATGGACAGGGGACACTGGGAGTGAAATTCAGTTAACGGGAAAAACAACCATTCAAAATGTTGATGAAGGTTTTTATGCAGATGGTGGGGGTAAAATCATTAGCGGAGATTTAACAATAACCGGTGGTGAGTCCGAAAAAGCAACCGTTGGTGTAAACGTTGCGGAGCTTGGTAGTACAGTCGAATTAAATGGTAAAACAACCATTCAAAATTTTGATGTTGGTCTTTCTGCAGGAAATAATAGCACGATTAAGATGATTAATGGTGATATTAAAGCAGCACAGAATACAATAAAAAATGAAATAAACGCAAAAAAAGTTGCACTATGGGCAGGAGCTAACGGACATATTGATGTCATGAATGCTTCCATAACAGCAGGAGTTGCTGGTTTGCAGTTCTTAGCTCTCCCTACTAACAAACCGGATGAATCAAATGATCTAGGAAAACATCATAGCAATGAGATCAATCTGACCAATGCAGAGCTTCATGCTGAAAATGGTACAGGAATTCTTATTGGAGCTTTCGCTGACGACGATATTGAAAATAATGCAGATCTGGCAATCGGTACAGCAAATCTCAAAAATTCAGAAATCCATGCCGATGTTTTACTAGGAAACGGCATTTATTGGGAAGATAAAGAGTTTTGGGACCAAGTAGGTTTAAAAGAGACCTCCAACGGTACCTTCACATTAAGCGCAGATCAGTCTACTCTAGAAGGCAGAGCGAATATTGCTAAAGATAGAAATGTACACTTTGATCTGAAAAACGATACAAAATGGACGTTGAAAATCAGCAAAAACGAAAAAGATATTGATGGTGATCTTCTTGATATTGCTCAGAGATCTCGTTCTGATGTTGCTGTGCTTAGTCTCAACAACAGCTCCATTATTTTTGAGAAACCAACAGAAGATCATTACCAAACATTGCATATAGGTTCTGGTAAACCAGATACGCAAGCAGTCTACAATGCTTCTGGTGATGCAAAGATTTACTTCAACGCTGAATGGAGTGATGGTGCTGCAATAGATGACCAAAAAACCGATAGACTTTTGATCAATGGGGACGTGGCAGGAACCACATCAGTTTATGTTACGGGGCGCTTAGAAGAGAACAATGTCGAAGCAAATACCTCTGCTGCTGCCAATATGCGTGGTCTGTCACTCATTCAAGTTTCTGGAAAAGCTGAAGAAAACTCTTTCAAACTGGTAAATGGTTATACCACAAGAGGTGGTTTACCAGATATGTATACACTACGTGCCTATGGACCAGACTCAAGCCAAGGCAAAGCCGATATTGCGCAAAACCTGTTTGATGAAAAGAATGAAAATTTCTGGGATTTCCGTTTGCAACCTGAACTTCTTGGAACTGGCTCTGGTTCAGGTCCAAGTGTGATCGCCCCTGTACCACAAACAGCAAGCTATTTGGTCATGCCGAATGCTCTCTTCTACACAGGATTAAAAGATATGGCTAAACAAAACGCACTTTTAGCCAATATCAGAACATCCGTCTTAGGAAAAGAAGAAGAGAAACAAACCGGTTTCTTCCTTTACACCTATGGAAGCACAGGAACCTTATCTTCTGAACGCGGACCACTCAAATACGGTTACGGTGCTGATATCCGCTATGCTGCTCTCCAAGCCGGTATTACATTAGCAGCAATTGAAGGACAAAATACCACAACACATTTCGGTTTTGTAGGCACCTATGGGCAGCTGTCGTTCACACCAAAGGACATTTCAGATGCAGGAAAGAACACGCTGGATAAATGGTCACTGTCAGCCTATGGCAGTATACAGCATTATAGTGGTTTCTACATCGATACACTCTTGTCCTACGGTATCTTCAAGGGAAATATCACCAATGCCATCAGAGGAAATACCGCAAAGTTGAACGATGCCAAAATGTTGAATATCTCCACCACTGTTGGTAAAGAATTTGTAACCGAAGTAGAAGATTTAATCTTCGAGCCGCAAGCACAAATTGCTTATCAACATTTGATGTTTAACACCATTAAAGATGCTGATAACCTTACCATTGATATGAACAATCCTTCCCAATGGTTGATCCGTGTTGGTGGACGTTTGACAAAAACCATTTCCACTGAAAACAGCCGTCCTCTGTCTTTCTATGGAAAAGTAAACTTGATCAAAACTTTTGGTGATGATGGTACCATTCATATTGGAAGAGACTTTGAACTTGATTCTATGGGACCTGCAATTGAAGGTGGGCTTGGCATCAATGCACAACTGTCTCACAATTTCTCCCTTCATGGTGATGTAAGCTATCAACAAAAGCTTCAGAAAACTGGTATAAGTAGTGCAAGTTTTTCAGGTGGAATACGCTATCAGTTTTAAATCAAGGCTGTAAAAATGGCCTATTCATTGTATTTAATTTAACAAAAAAGGCAGTATACTGTACTGCCTTTTTTAATCTATGTAAGCTATTATTCTTATTCCCTAAAATTTTTTCTTTTCTCCTCAATGATCTCCTTCACTCCTATTTACATGAGTCGCGCGGCATATTCCATTATCGAATTTGTCTGTAAAGCTAATCAAAGTGTATTTTTAGACAATATAAAGAAAACAACATTGGAAAAGATAACGATAAAAGAAGCTCTCTCTTCATACCTTTACTATGTTTATCCTCCTGTTTCTTCAATCCATTAGCTTAACACCACCTGTAAGGATTTATTTATATTTTCATGTACCGTTTTTTTAAGCAAACCATTTTGACAATGCTTATCCCTCTCATTCCAGACAATGTATTTATTTATAAAGATAATTATTTGTTTTGCATGTTGAATGAGAGTCCCGAATATCGTAGGATTTTCTTATTTCAAACTTGTTTCATGTTGAATCAATCAAATTTTTTCTTGCACGTCACAAGCAAGGCTGAGGTATAGGTCAAAATTATATAAGATAAGGCTTTAAAATGCCTCTCATGCACCGCCTCAAGTGCCAAGGGCTTACCCCGCACAACATTGGGAGCTAGTAAAGTGTGTAGATGGACTTGCTCTTTTATTAAGCGTAAAGGTATCGGCTTGCTCATTCGTAAGCGTAAAGATGAGGAGACTCTATGGCTTTAGCGTTATAGCATTCATGAACACCATCGCGAAATGGACTGTGTGGCCTTAGAAAAATGGACTTTGGTACCCTTAAGGAAAAGCCTCTTTAAAGAAAGCCTATGAATAGCCCCCTCATCTCTTCTTCTTATAGCAGAGAAAATTTGCTGATCGTTTTGGTGAGTGCATAAAATAATACATTTCAATGTTATAGAGATTTTAGAACGATTATCCTTAATAGACAATTTTAAATATCATACTTCATAGTGTTTTTAGCATAAGCTTGACCAAGCTAGGTTTTATGAAATTCATTTTTTCCAACTTTTTATAATCATGAAAAAAGCTTTTCTTAAGAAAAACTTCAAATCATAGAGAACACCATATATATAATTCGTTTTGTTATTTACAATAAAAACATAATAATATAAAAACTGATTGGGTACTTGCGCCATCAGGGGAATGAAGTAAGCATCAAAGCATACCAAATACTAAAGGCATATCTATGTGTAAGAAATATATTTATAAGAAAAATTTTTTGTTATGTACAATTGCTGGAACTTTCATTTTTTCTCATTTTGCTCCAACTTATGCAAATAGACAACCTCCTGAAATTATTAATGAGTTTAAGCTGGAGAAAGGAGAAAAAAAAACTCTTAATAACGTTTTTATCCGCAATGGATTGAGCGCAGTGCACGCCTCTGAAAAAGCAATTGCCACAATTACGAACTCAACAATACATTCAGCTTCGTTTGCTTTTGCTGTATCACAAGGTGGACGTATTAATGCTAAAGAAGTAAAAGTTAATGCCTTGTATACTGGTCTATCAATTTCAAACGGTATCATTAACATTGAAGATTCATTCATAGAAAGCAAAAAAAAATCCGGTATTATTTTTCATAGCATTTTAGATTCTTTTCTGAAAGATGGTGAAGAAGTTATCAATAAGGCAATTCTTAACAATACGAAACTTCTTGTAAAAAATGGTGTCGGTATTTTAGGACCGTCATCTTCAAAGTCTGTTGCCGAGGTTCAACTTAGAAATTCAGAAATTCGTTCTGATGTATTATTACAAAATAACGTAAAAAAGAAAACAGATTCAGATCCTCATCCTGTGACTTTTGTATTAACCGCCGATAATTCGATTATGGAAGGAAGAGCAAGAACCTTAGCAGTAAATACGACTGTTTTTAATTTAAACAACAATAGCAAATGGTATTTAAATGTAAGTCAATACGACATAAATCGTGATTTTAGTTCATTTAATTATGCACTCCATGACATTAAGCAACGAGCGCTATCTACCGTTTCAGTACTGAACTTTAGTAATAGCTCTATTGTGTTTAATGCACCACATACGCTGGCAAAGAATCAATATCAAACCTTGAGTGTAGGACGAACAATTGAGCTCCCTAATTCACACGAAAACAGGGACTCCACTATAGAAACCGTTTATAATGCTGTAGGTAATGCAAGGATTTATTTTAATACAGAATGGAGTAATGGTTTAGAAAGAGAACAACAAAAAACGGACCGCCTTCTTGTCCATGGGAATGTATTAGGCACCACAACAATTAGTTTCAATAGCCTTTCAAAAGGTGGGACATCAAAAGAAGAAGCTTCTATTCCCGCGAATATGCGTGGGCTGTCGCTCATTCAAGTATCTGGAAAAACAGATGAAAATGCCTTCAAACTAGCAAATGGCTATGTCACAATGGGTGGTTTGCCTTATAAATATGTCTTAAATGCCTATGGACCGACATCACGTCTTGGAAAAGCAGAGAGCACCCAAAGCTATTTAGGAGAAATAACTCAACAATCACAAGAAAAAAGCTCACAAACCGACACGCCCCCCGTTGTATTAGGCGCAATGGTTTCAGGGATTGAGAATAATATAAAAAGTGAATCAACACCAAATTCTGAGCAAGGAGGGAGCATACAAAACCATTTGAGAAAAAATCAGAATTTCTGGGATTTCCGCTTGCAAAGTGCAACGCTCGATGATGAAGGAAAGATCAGAGCTCTCGTTCCTCAAGTGGCAAGCTATTTGTCCATGCCTAACGCACTATTCTCAGCTGGACTGGCTGATGTAAACAATCAAAATACTTTACTGAACACGATACAAGAAACAGGCTTTGAGACAAAAGATCATAAAAATAAAGGGATCTTCTTCTCTACTTATGGCAATAAAATGACATTATCCTCTCACCGTACGCCATTGCAATATGGCTATGGTGCCGATATTCACTATGCTGCTTTACAAGCAGGCTTTACATTAGTAGCTCTAGAAGATCAAAATATGACCACCAATTTGGGTCTTTTAGGGACATATGGAAAATTAGCTTTCACCCCCAAAGAGATGGAAGGTGCTGACAAAAGCACACTCAATAAATGGTCAATTGCTGCATATAGTGGACTGCGCCATAATAATGGTACATATATCCATGCTCTCTTTTCCTATGGAATGCTCAAGGGAGATATCACCACAGCTCTCATAGGAAAGACTGCAGAATTGAAAAACGCTGATACATTCAGTGCATCAGCAACCATTGGACAAAAGTTCGAAACCAATAGGAAAGGATTGGTCTTTGAACCACAAGCACAAGTTGTTTATCAGCGTCTCATGCTTGGCACACTCTCAGATGTCGATGGCTTTGATGTAGATATGGGAAATCCTTATCAATACTTAGTGCGTGTTGGTGGGCGATTAACGCAAACGACGCTTTCTATTGAAAAAGGCGATATTCTTTCTTTCTATGGTAAATTGAATATTGTTAAAGCTTTTTCTAATAATGGTACCATACAGATTGGTGAATCGTTCCACCTTGATTCTATGGGCGCTGCCCTTGAAGGTGGACTTGGTGTAAATGCACAATTATCACAAAATATCGCCCTTCATGCTGATGTTAACTATCAACATAAGCTTCAAAAAACTGGTATATCTGGAGCAAGCTTTTCAGGCGGAATACGCTATCAATTTTAAGAAAAGAAAAAATAACTTATAGTCTATTCATTTTTAATAAAAAAGCAGTACGAATGTACTGCTTTTTTGCAATCTTTCGGCATGAGCCATCAAGAACGGTTCTTTCTATACAGCTTTCTCGAAAGGATTAATTTTATTCAAACTAAATGCAACAAAATTCTTTATCTCTCAATGACTGTTGAAGTCTCAAGAGAGCTGCCTTTTTTATTTATAAAAATCCAATGGATTCAATAAAAATTGTTGTATATCGATAAAAAATACAAAATATTTTAGCTTTTTTACATCAAAAAAATTCATAGTGAATAACTCTATATGCAAAAAAATCAACTGAAAGCTTTTTGTAAGCACGCAACAAATCTTCTCCAAAAGCTTTGTAGAATTTTTATAACAACAGCTTTAAGCAATAAACATCCTTGCAAGATATTTTGATTCTTAGCACTTTAAAACAAAAATACTTATCAAGCTAAGTTTTTTAAATCCATCTTCGCTGCATTGCGCTTTCTATTTTAAAAGCTCTTCTAAGACCAATTTTTAAACGGTAAATAACAAAACTTAATATTCGTTTTGTTGTTTACAATAAAAACATAATGATATAAAAACTGATTGGGTACTTGCGCCATCAGGGGAATAAAGTAAGCATCAAAGCATACCAAATACTAAAGGCATATCTATGTGTAAGAAATATATTTATAAGAAAAATTTTTTGTTATGTACAATTGCTGGAACTTTCATTTTTTCTCATTTTGCTCCAACTTATGCAAATAGACAACCTCTTGAGATTCCTACGGTCCAAGTAGCTGATGGAGAAAAGAAGAACCTTCATAATGTTTTTGTTCGTGGTAAGTATGATGCCGTGGTTGCTAAAAAAGGTCACATTACCATTACAAACTCAATAATGCACTCAGGCTTTACTTTGCTTTCTGCAACGTCAGGGGGGCAAATTAATGCGAAAGGAATTGTGGGAGAGGCCGAAGAGCGTGGTTTGTCACTCACAAACGGCATAGTCCATATTGAAGATTCAACATTAAACGTCATAGGCCACAGCAAAGTCTATGGTATCAATTTTGGTTATATTCTAAGCTCTACAATAAAAGAAGGAGAAGAAGTTGTAAACAAAGCAATTCTTAATAATACAAAACTTCTTGTAAACGACGGTGTAGGTATTTTCGGACCTTATTATTCCAAAGCTAATGCAGTGTACCTTAAAAACTCAGAAATTCATTCTGATATGTTATTAAAAAATGAAGTCTCACCCTTCATCGAAATTCAACCTACTACTTTTACATTAGACGCTGATAATTCGATTATGGAAGGAAGAGCAAAAACGCTTCCTCAAAATACAACAGTTTTCACCCTAAACAATAACAGCAAGTGGCATTTAAAAATTAGTCTATTTGAATTGGAAAATAGTTTTAGTCTATTTGATTACAAGCTCCTTGATCTTAAGCAACGAGCACGATCAATCGTTTCAGTCCTAAACCTTAATAATAGCTCTATCATATTTAATGCGCCGCATAAACTAGCAGACAATCATTATCAAACCTTGCATGTAGGAAGACATCCTCAAAAAGCAGAGCAAAACAGAAGCTCCGATGCAACAACGGTTTACAATGCATTGGGCAACGCAAAAATTTACTTTAATACCGAATGGAGTAATGGTCTTACAAAAGAACAACAAAAAACTGACCGTGTTCTCGTTCATGGTGATGTCTCAGGCACCACAATGATCTATTTCAATAATCTTTCAAAGCATACAGAACCATTCGATGATGAAGAAAATTCAATTCCTTTGAATATGCGTGGGCTCTCACTCATTCAAGTTTCTGGGCAAGCAAATGAAGATTCCTTCAAACTTGCTCATGGCTACACCACAATGGAGGGCTTACCTTATAAATACATACTCAATGGCTATGGACCAACTTCCAGCCGTGGGAAAGCCGATAGGGCACAAAGTCATTTAAGCGGAATATCACAAGAATCAAAACAAAAAGGTGCGCAAAATACCAATGCATCATCCCTTGAAAAAGAAAACAACGGACAAACTCCCTTGGAAGAAAATGAGAATTTCTGGGATTTCCGCTTGCAAAGTGCGACTCTTGATGATGAAGGAAAGATCAAAGCTCTTGTTCCTCAAATGGCAAGCTATTTGATTATGCATAATGCAATATTCTCCTCTGGCTTGGCTGATGTAAATAATCAAAATACGCTGTTAGATAATATGCACTCAACAGTTTTTGGATTAGAAGGTCATAAAAAGAAAGGGATATTCTTATCAACTTATGGCAACAAGGTGACATTATCTTCCAGCTATAGTCCATTGGAATATGGCTATGGTGCAGATGTTCATTATGCTGCTATACAAGCAGGCATGACATTAGCAACGTTAGAAACTCAAAATATGACCGCGAATCTTGGTCTTTTAGGCACATATGGAAAGCTCGCTTTTACGCCAAAGGATGTGGAAGGTTCTGACAAAAGCATTCTGGATAAATGGTCCTTTACGGCATATGGAAACCTCCACCATGACAATGGTCTCTATGTTAATGCACTTTTCTCTTATGGCATTTTAAACGGACATATTACCACAGCCCTTATCGGCAACACTACAGAGTTAAATAATACGGATACATTAAATATATCAGCTACCATTGGACAAAAACTAGCAACTGGTGTTGAAGGGGTGTCCTTTGAACCACAAGCACAACTTATGTATCAACATATTGCATTTGGCACTCTTTCAGATATCGATGGCTTCCAAGTTAATATAAAAACCCCTCATCAATGGTTGGTCCGTATTGGAGGGCGTTTAACGAAAACAATGCTTCCCATTGAAAAAGATCGTGTTCTTTCTTTTTATGGTAAATTGAATGTCATCAAAGCTTTTGGTGAGAAGCGCACTATCGATGTTACTAAATCTTTCCATCTCGATTCTATGGGCTCTTCCCTTGAAGGTGGACTTGGCATTAACGCGCAGCTTTCTAAAAATATCGCACTTCATGTTGACGTTAATTACCAACATAAACTTCAAAAAGCTGGTATCTCTGGAATTAATTTTTCCGGTGGAATGCGTTATCGCTTTTAGAAATCTTAACTCTCTATTTTGACGCATGAGCAGCGCTGAGATGAAAATAGTGCTGCTTATATTTTACTCCATTACAAAAATTGTAGTGTGTCAAAAAGTGGTTCATTTTTAGCAAAACAAAGAAAAATATCTTAAGGAACATCTCTATGCATAAGAATCTTTTGTTATGTACAGCCGCTTGTGCTTTGTTTTTTTCTTCTTTTAATTTCACGTCTACCAGTACCGCTTCTGGCTTAAGCCCTCAAACACGCCATACCCTTGAAGGGATTATAAAATTACCTCAACAATATCGCCATGCCATTGATTTAATAAACACACCAACACAAGCAGAAAAAAATCTTGAGAAGATAACCTCTGGCGCCATGATGGAAGATAATTCGCACTTAAACCAAGCACTTGATGCCGATAACCAACGGCATGCTGATGCTGAGCGCCAACAATGGATAAAGCAAGACAATCGCGAATGGAGTAAGTTACAAAATAAAACAGAAATATTACATAAAGCAGCAAAAGTTGATAGTGCATTACAAGAACAAAACAAAGAACTTTCCAATACTTTACGCAAAGCAATACTCGATGCTTTGAACACCGATGAAATAACAAACGTGGAGAGAAAAGGAGAAACATCGTCTCCCCTATCTAAAGAGAATAAACAACCTCTTATTTACTCCAGCATAGGGCAAGGACTTGCTAATGATAAATTACCAGCTGCTAATGTTGCCGCCCCACACAAAGACAATTCATCCTCAAGGGCAGATCGTGGAATTATACAGCCTAAAATAAATGAAAATTCGCAATCTGATATTGATCTCCAAACAAATACCACCTCCTCAGCATCGAAAACGACTCTTAATACATCCGCAAAAGCTCATGTGAAATTCCCCACAAAAGTTAGGAGAACCGCTGCCGCTGATACCGAGAACACCTCTAAACTTACAGATAATGAAGCAGCCGTAACTTCTTCTTCTCTTGATTTAGCAGAAAAAAGAAGAATTCTTACGCCACAAAAAGAGAGCTCTTTAGTCATGCCTATTGCAATGTTTTCTGTCGGGTTTTCTGATGTCAACAATCAAAATATCTCGTTAGACAATATGCAAATAACAATGTTTGAACCCAAAGATCATCCAGAGAAAGGCATTTTCTTATCCACTTATGGCAATAAGAGCACATTTTCTTCCAGCATTCAAACAGAACAAGATGGTGTTCAAGCAGATATTCGCTATGCTGCATTGCAAGCAGGGGCAACATTAATAGCGCTAAACGATCAAAATATCAGCAACAATTTTGGTTTTTTCGGAACATATGGGAAATTGTCTTTTAGTCCTAAAAACAAAGAAAGCTCTCATAAGAATATGCTTGATAAATGGTCACTCACCGCATATGGAAATATTCAGCATGATAGTGGCATCTATGCAAGTGCATTTCTCTCTTATGGAATTTTCAAAGAAAACAATAGCACAGCTTTCATCAAACATACCTCAAAAGTAAATAATAGTAAAACATTAGGAGCCGCTGCAACTGTTGGTCAAAAACTGTCAACCAGTTTGGAAGGTGTAATCCTAGAACCGCAAGCACAACTTGTTTATCAACGTCTCATGCTTGGCTCTTTCTCAGATGACGATACCTCTAAAATAGACGGAAGCAAACCTTATCAATGGTTGCTCCGTATTGGCGGACGTTTGACGCAAAACAAAGGCCATGCCCTTTCCTTCTACGGCAAGCTGAACATGATCAAAACTTTTAGTAAAAACTTTCCGCTTGCTGCTATGGGATCTTTAATCGAAGGTGGTTTTGGTATTCAGGCGCACTTATCACAAAATATCGAGCTTCATAGTGATCTCAGCTATCAACATAAATTCAAAAAAGCTGGTATATCTGCAATAAATGTTGCCGCTGGAATGCGCTATCACTTTTAAAAATACTTGTATTCCTATCTTGAAATATAAAGCACTCTCATTATGTTTCGTTTTTGTCTCTTACAAAAGAAACATAATGAGGTCAAAGTTTTATTTTTTATGAGAGAGGGGAAATTTTTAGGAATACATCCATATGAAAAAAAGTTTTTTACTATACACAGTTTCTGGAGTTCTGTTTTGTTCTTCCACCAGCTTGTCTTATGCTCTTCATGATACGAATGCACAACCTACGATAAATCTCCCTTCTCCGAAACCCGCTCATGCTGAGAATCAAATAGATACATCCAGAACTTCTAATCCATATTCAAATGCATCATCTTCGTATCCACCTTCAACATCTAGCTCTACAAGAACGATCGTAAACCCTCCTTCTACAGAGAGTGAATCTACAACGCCTACTTCTACGAGTACGCTACCTCCCAAAACACAACTTGAAGGAAATTTAGTTGGAAATATAATTTCTTCTTCAAAACAAAACTCTAATCTTAGTCAAGGGAGTAAACAAACATCGAAGACTAAAGTGACAGAAAGTGTACAATCTGAGCCTACAGCCACACAAGACACTCTTACACAATCTCCAACGACAGAAATAGCTCCAACAACAGGAATAGAAGTAAAATCTAGAAGACGTTCAGGTGTTCCCACCTTTTCTACAGACTCTTCCAGAAAAAAAACGCCCGAAAATTCTGCTGTATCCTCACAGTTAGAACCTATACAACCTTCACCGAATTTACAACCAACACTTACAAACTCTAAACCAACAAGAACGGAAACAACAGAGCTATCACCAACGCCTCAAGAACCGAAACTCGCACAGCCAATATCTTTAAGACCAGAAACTGGAAAACCAGTATTACCGGTACCACTAAAATCTGTAAAACCAGCGCCCGTACAATCTGCCTCTGCACAAAAAGTATCTGAAAAATCAGAGCTTGAAAAACCAATATCAGCAATAAAACTACCTGAACAGTCTACACAAATTGAGGATATAAGCTCTGGAGTTGAGGCTAAAAACGGTAAGACCATAACGCTACATAACAAAAAAATTCAAGACAATGGTTTTGCTGTACATGCAGAAGGAAATAATTCAAAAGTCAACATGATCGGGGGAAAAGTTGATGGGCGTTTTGTTGCACTAAGTGTATCAGATGGTGGAGAAATTGATGCTACAGGTATTACTGTAACAACAGAAACAGCTGGTTTGCTAAACATAGAGGGAACAATCAAACTTAAAGATTCAAGCGTACATGTCACGGGGGATCATGAAGCGGACGGTATTATTTTCCGCAACAATCCATATAATGCCCCTAGAAAACGATATACACGCAATGCTGAAAGGAATGCCAACGCCCTTCAAAAACAAGATGGAGCCAATATTGCCGATAAAGTAACTCTAGAGAATACAAAGATTTTTGTTGAACATGGTAGGGGTATCAACCTCTATGGAACAGACATAAACGGTGAAGTCAGCCTTAAAAATTCAGAAATTCATGCCGATATTTTGTTAAAAAATATAAAAAACGAAAATGCTTTCACAAACACCCTTACACTGGTTTCGGACCACTCTTTTTTAGAAGGTCGAGTCAGAACTTCTAAAGATAATAGAACTGTTTTTGATCTAAAAGAGGGGGCGAAATGGCTTTTAAAGGCGAATAAAAACGCCGAAAATAATGATAATGTTTCAGATGACCATGTACAGTTTGGTGTTGATGAAAAATCATACTCTAACCTTTCTGGATTGCGACTTACAGATAGTGTCATTATGTTTGACAAGCCAGTGGAGGGACATTACCAAACTCTATTTATAGGACCTAATCTTCCGAAAGGAGATGGAACAGCTCATACAGCAACGGTTTATAGTGCAACAGGTGTTGCAGAAATTTATGTAAATACTCAATGGGATAAACATTCTCCTATCACGGAGCAACAGACCGATCGCATTGTGATTAATGGTGATGTCTCAGGCCGTACTGTTGTTCACATCAATCTGCAAGAAAGAGATAAAAAAATAACCGGTAGCTCTGCTGTTTGGGGAGAACACATAGCGTCACTTCCTTTAGGGACACATGGGATTTCAATTATTCAAGTTTCCGGACAAGCAAATGAAAATTCCTTCACGTTAGCAAAAAACTATATGACAATAGGGAAACAACCTTATAAGTATGTACTTACAGGCTATAAACCTGGAACATCTCATGAGAGCCAAAATCTTTTTGGTAAGAACAGTAATTTCTGGGATTTCCGCTTACAGAATGCCTACCTTGATAAGGATAAAAAAGTTCGAGCACTTTTACCACAGGTAGCAAACTATTTAACCATATCTAATACTTTATTTTCTGCTGGATTTACTGATGTAAACAATCAAAACACGTTGTTAGACAATATGCGAACAACAGTATTTGGAGCAGAAGACAATAAAAAGGATGGTATCTTTTTCTCGTCCTACGGCGAGAAAGTCACCTTATCTTCCAACCGCGATCCACTGCATTATGGTTATGGTGCTGATGTAAACTATACTGCTTTACAACTGGGTGTCATATTAGCCGCCTTGGAAGGCAAAGACATAAGCACACATTTTGGTTTTTTAGGAACATATGGAAAACTTAGTTTGACACCAAAAAAGATGCAAGATTCTGAAAAGACGACTCTTGATAAATGGTCACTTGCCGCTTACAGCAGCTTCCAACGTAGCAATGGTATATATGTAAACACACTTCTTTCTTACGGAAAGTTAAAAGGAAATATTACCACAGCTCTTGTTGGAAATGCCGCAAAACTGGATGGTACTGATATGCTTAATATATCTGCAACCATCGGTCAGAAATTAGCAACCAACACAAAAGGATTGGTATTTGAACCACAGGCACAATTCATTTATCAAAATCTCATGTTTGATATCTTCTCAGATGCCGATGGCTTAAAAGTAGACATGGGCAATCCGCGTCAATGGTTGGTGCGTATTGGTGGACGTTTAACAAAAACTACAATGTCTGCTGATGAACGTAAGGCTGTTTCTTTCTATGGCAAAGTAAATGTTATCAGAGCTTTTGGTGATGGTAAAACAATAAAAATTTCTGATACCTTTCATGTTGATCCTACCGGCTCTTCAGTTGAGGGAGGCATGGGGGTGAATGCATATCTTTCTCAAAATATCGTACTAAACGCCGATATCAGCTATCGGCAAAAACTGCAAAAAGCCGGTGTATCCGGCACCAATTTGTCTGGCGGAATACGTTATCGTTTCTAAAGCAGAAGCTAATTTTAACTTAAATAAAAGGGCAGCACAAAGTGCTGTTTTTTTTATTTAAACTTATATTTTTTAAAATTCTCAAAAATCATTATCACATCAAAAAAGATTTTGACTTATAATATTTCTTTTGCATATTGAATAAAAAACTGAATACCATAGCATTCTCTCATTTCCAACCTATTCATCTTAAGTCAATCAAAACTATTCGCTTGCACATCACAAGCAAAAGCCTTGGGGTATGGATAAAAATTATTTAAATGCCTCTTATGAACCATAACGCAAGAGATATCTCAATATTGAAAAATGGCAAGGTAAATGATGATATCTAGCTTACTCCCTTCATATGCATAAAAATGGCAGCTTTTGTAGTGTTCTTTTGTAGCATTTATAGAGGCTTTATACTATTCACGAAGCAACTATTGTGAAATGGGTACTAGCATTGAGAAATGTCCCTTTTACGTGAATTAGGAACAACAAATCCATTCTATTTTGAGTATTTTGTCGTGCATGAAAGGCGTGCCCCCAATAAAAAACACAATAAAAAAAGCGTAAAACAATGCATAATCTTCATTATTTAACAGATAGTGCTTTAGATGCTTTTGAAAGACATAAAGCTAAATTAAAGGATGGTGGTACAGATGGAAGCTGATTTCTATCCCTTTATTCTTTCCCAATGAGATTGCCTCCCCATTTCAAATATTACGCCAACAAAAACATACGCAATATATTCACTCAAATCTGGATGCTCTCTCCAATCTGGCATACAAAAACTTAAACAGTAGAAGAAAATATTAAACCGCTTTAATTTTTGTCTCAAACACATAGATTTAAACAACTAACCGCTTCATATCACCACACTTCAAAGGACAGCACTCCATGAGGCTTATAGGCAATATTCATCACATCCTCTCAAAAAACTAATTATAAAACCTTATATTACCATAGCCCCCAGGAAGCTGTTTTCAAGGCATCACCGGCTGGTCTAAATACTCTCTTGATCGGGACTCCCTAAACTAAAAAATGAAGTCCCCTATTAACTTAGTCTGTAAACAATGCTCTGTAAATAATCCGCCTTCTCTTAGTCCTCTTCCAGCTAGCTTCCCACAGCATGCGGTTCACATCACTACACCTTAAAAGAGACTGCTTTAAGAACAGCGTCTTACAGTACAACAGGATAATAATTTAAATACCCAAATGCGCTTAAAACAAGTCTACTCACTAAAGGCACTATTTATCCAAATAAACTGCTCTACCTAATCATTGTCATCACTTAGAACAGCCAATATTCATCAGATTTGAATTATTCCTCTATTTCTTTTGCACGTCCAGATAGTTGCATAGCTCTAGAAAGATCATTAACTGCATTTAAATGCGTTTGAAGTAATTCACTATTACGCTGTAATTTTTCTTGTAAATCAGACAACAAACTTTCAACCTCATGCTCAATATCTTGATTCATGTAGCGCTTCACATCGTTCATGGATTTATTAAGATCACGCAAACCACGTATTTTACATAAATTTATTTCTTCGTAATCTGGAACACCACTGTTCTCTAGCATATTACTTTCATAATCAACAACTTGAGCTAATCCTTTAACAGCAGCAACAAATTTTGTCATCGCCCAATCACGATCAATAAGATTATTATCAAGAACTTTTGCTTTTGATGCAAAACTATCATCATTATATTGCACTACAGACATTTTTACTTCCCCTTCAACACTATTGTTCAATCTTACTTTCAAATGAGGGAGATTAAACAGGTTCTCTTCAATGCTGATATACCCAATCAAGCTCGTGGTGCGAACATTGCTCAAACGACAGCACAATAACCCTTCAAAGCGTATACCACTTCAACTTTCAACGCATTCTCTCAAATATTTTTCTTGCTTTGCTCCAAAACCATCATTGCTGCTATATTAATTCACCAAAACGCTATAAACTTAAACCTTACGCCGCAATATCGAAACTCCCACATTAGCTCTGTCTATTTCGCTTTGCCGATTTTTGATCTTTGCCTACTTTATCACCAAACATCTTCAACAGAAAACAACAATGCTCTTACGGGAACTTTGTCCATAAAAACCCTCTGCCGACAAAAACCCGCAGCATACAAAGGCTTAAGCTCATTAAAAATTCAGCATTTTACCGATAGCAGCATTTTACCCTCCATAACCTTATGGCTTTCTCTGCACCTAAACTTGCATACCTTCTGGCACCCCATAAGATGGTACCCTACAAGATCAGTCTGCACCCATTCAAAAAGAATGCTCTTTTGAACAGATCAGCCATACAGAAATATAAAAAAAGACATCTTAAAATAGCTAAACAGCCATCAATCTCCCTTTTTTTAATTATCATTCGCTTTTCTTTGCAATAAATGACTGTATAAGATTTTTTAAATCTTTTCAAGAGTTTCTTAGCCAATCAGTTCGATACGTCTTCAATCGCATACTCATGCGCTTGTTTTAAAAAACATCTCTTAATGCACCCAAGCCTATTTTGCGCCGCGGCCCATAAATGGTATAATAATAAAACTCCCATGACATGTATAAAATCCATTGAGCACTTTCCATCTTTACGCTTAATAAAAGAAGCAGCCTGCACCATCACATATTTTGCTAGCCCCTCATGTTGCGATACCTTTGGCACTTGAGACGGTTCATAAAAGCATGCCTTTCGTGTACAATTTCTCTCCATATGGGCCCTCCCGACTTGTAACTGCAAAAGACATGGTTTTGGTTGATTTACCACGAAAAAGATTTGAAGTGAAAAAATTACGGTATTCAGAGTTCTAATTCAAGTTGAATAACGATAGATTATCATCTATAAATCAAAATATTATCCAATGCTTAATGCTCCCCGACCTTGATATTTTCAGAATTTGCACAGTATCTTCCTATAGATTATTTCACTCCATAACACAGTTTGCTCTTAATATCGTGGCTTTACATGCGCTACTGGTATAAAAACATAGAAACAATCATTTTATAATCAAGGTACAATTTTTGTTACAAACTTTCTCTCATTTTCAACCTTCTAAATGCGGCTCTTCTCTTTCATAATCATCACATTTCAAATCTATTCCATGTTGAATAAATTAAAATCACTTGCTTACACATCACAAACAACACCCTGATGTGTTGATAAAATACACTGAAAGAAAAATGCCTCTCATGAATCTTCTCAAATGCCAAGGGCTATAATAAACATTGGAAGAGAGCGTACGATGATCGTGACTTGCTCTTTCATAAATGTACAGAGGGTGGCATTCTATAGATTTTTATATTATTCAAATTTTATATTATTTCACGAGAGCTTTACCATCATACCATTTACGAGTGTCATCATAAAGTGTCTGTCGTGTGCGTTGAGAGATGTTTCTCTAAAACAAGTACATAAATATGCAATACAAATATACTAATATACAACATAAGTATATTTCGTTTGGAACGTTCTTTTCTTTTGTGCAAAACATGCCCCACTAGAACAGTATTAACCAATCTTGCTATGAGATAAACGAACAGGCAACATTTTTGTCTTCCTGCGCGCACCTTAAAGGACAAAGATCTTAACTCAATCTGCTCTGTACGCAGTCCGAATTTTTGTCAAGCGACCTTCTCTTGACTTTCCACTCATGTGATTCACTTAAACGAAAAGCTCAACAAATAAACCTACAAATATTCATTCGCATACTAAAAAATACTTAAACGTTCCCAAGAAAACTTATATGCCTTATATTACCGCTATAAATGACAATGTTTCATAGCATAACAGGATAAAAAAGTTTTTTGCAACACAAAACCTACAAAATCAATTCATATTCCCTTTAAAACTTTCTTTTTTAGGATTCACAGTGCTCCAATTCATCAAGACTTTATAAAAAAAGGAACGATTTTAAGCTTGCTGAATATGTTGTATCAGCATATATTACGGATTGTAACATATTGTTATTCATAAAATAACCTCAAAAAGAACCGAAAGAGGTTTTTATGGCTGATCTCGTAAAAGCCGCTATGCTTTATTCAACCTTGATTATCACCATCAATGCTTTTGTTGTTATTTTAGCGCTCGTAATAGAAATATACTAAGCATACTCTCTTGGCTTTTTGTAATCTGCGCAAATGAGCATGTTAATTTCACATAAGATCAAAGAAAAATTTTAACTCTACAGATAAATCACACACCCAATTTCAAACATCACTTGCAACTATTTGAGTGTTAACTCTGCTTTTTGTATGCATTTTTAACCATCAGTTTCCATCTTTTCACGCTACCTTGAATCTCAACTTCATTCCCGCTTTAAAGAACTAAATTTTCTACCAGATCCGATCTGTAAATAATTTGTCTCCTTATTGAGTAAGTTCCTCTTGCTTCCCCCTTCAATGCATATCACAATTCTAAAGGATAATATTTCATGAAGCTTATGATAAATCCATTGAACACCATCATCATACACTTATGAGGGAATAAACCAGCACAATCACACACTTTTCCAACCCTAAATGTTGCAGCAACCTTTAGCGCTTGAGATAGTTCATAAAAGGTATTTTTACTTCTTGCTTCAACAGTTTTTATCCACACGGCTCTCCATGCTTGTAATGTGCAAGCAGATGGTTTTAATTGATTCAACCTAGAACAGATTTTGACGAGATCCTTATTCAACATAAAATAATTAATTTATTTTTATAAATCAAAGTGTTATTCAAAAAACATTCATCACACACTCGAGAACAAAAAAGCACCTCATACGTAAAGTTTTACATGAACTCCACCGCTCGACATGATAATATTACGACACAATTAAGATAAAGAATAACAAGGAAAAACCTTGCAAACTCAGAAAAGAGAGGAGAAAAATGAAAGGGTGTGGAGGGCGCTCAACTCCTCACACATCTGGCAGAACCGTCCTAGCAAAACTGCCTCACATCTTAACTAATGTTATAATATTCTCAAATCAAAAGCAATTTTTAAAAAATAGTTTAATAAAAACATTTGAGTATAAAACGATAATAATTCCATTCAGAACGTTTTTCTCTTTTTAAAACAGAGAAAAGTAAATTCTAAACAGATGTTTCCTCCCAACTTTCCGAAATTAGCCGCAACGCTTAAAGCCGATCTTAGTGTGATGAAACCTTTATTTGTGATAAACGCAAAAAACACCTCAAAGGTAGATTTAATCTCATGTTTTAAATACATGCAACCAAAACATTAAACAATCAGCACATAGTTTGAAAAATTAGCAGTAACACGTAGCGGCTCATTCGGATGCAATACTATCACAATTGAAAGCACTTTTTGGCTAGACAAATGACAGTATAGCATCCGTTTACACAAAGAGTACAGATCGTAAACGGCTAATTCTTGAAGCCATCAAAAAGCTCCCTAAAAGTTAGAGAGAAAGCCTAAAAAAACATAATAGAATCAAAAACTACCCAATTCCTTATTGATAGAATAATTTATTGAATTTTATGTTTTTAATTAATGCCAAAAATAAGTTCCGTATATGCTTGTTTGGCATGTTGGCAATTTTTAGATTTCTCTCTAGAAGATGGCTCCATCTTCTCACATTTTTTTACCCACTCTTCGAGTAATGTTTTATCTTTCTTAAATTCCTCTACGCTGTAGTTTTTTCGCAACCAGCAACGACAAGTCCAGTACAAACCAGCAATGCTGTGATAATGACTTTATTCATAAAATAAATTCCCCTTTTTTTCAAATTTACAAAGTTTAGGACACAATTTAGCGCCCCATTAAAATTGTACATTCGGTTCATTGTGCATTTTCAAAAATTTTAAAATTCACTTCTGTACGCAATTTTTCCCAACCTATGATGATAAATCGCGTACAAAGAAAAATACTGCTATCAATATATTTTTATGATTTAATTGTTGTCCTGCTTTTTCTCAGTTTCATGCCCCTTTTTGCTACTTTCATGAAGTTCCTTTGCAAGATTTTTATAATGCTCTTGAAAAAGAGCCATGTCGGCCTGCATGACATTTTAACAATTCTTGGTTGCAAAAGCAGATAGTCCCATTTTATCGCATTTCTCTCCCCATTCTTGCATCAATTTTTTATCTTTCTTAAATTCTGCTATACTGCAGTTTTTTTTCACAACCAATAGAAATAAATCCGGTGCACAACAACAATGCTGTTATAATAGCTTTGTTCATGGTTTTATCCCTCTCTTGTTTTATACTTTATTAACAATATCTTTGGGTTCACATCCCCTCCTATATTATCACCTTGTACCTAACTTTCCTTTGCAAATACGCACACTTTCAACGCAAATATGTGAAATCATGAGAACTGCTTTCATTTATCAGACTTGCATTTGTAACATTATCTGCACAGCTGCTCTTTGTATTTGACATATTTAAACTTCAGCAGTAGTTTTGATATCTTGGCATTTTTCACAAACCATTTCATCATGAGAAGTCTCACAAAATCTTATCAAAAATTCGTAATGCCTATATCCATTGCAAAGTCCCCGCAAACGAAAGAATACACCTTTTAATCAACTGATTGCGCTCTTCTTAAACCACCGGAAAAGAAAGAAAACGTTAAGTCTCCCTGCACTTTTTAAATGCCAATAGAAATGCTAAAAAAGCGATCTTATACATTCCAATTGAAGTAAAAAAGCCTATTTCCTCGCGTACCATTACGACTGGCATTAACTATTTAAAAATATAAAATCATATAAATGTAAAAAATACTTTCTATAATATACTCAATGAATTCTTTTATTTATTAGGAATAACTTATAGCGCGCCAATATCAATAAATTTTATTTATTTTTACCCCCCCTTTATAAACATGAATATAATTTAATAAAATAAATCAATGCATAACAGAAAAAATAACCTGATGTTTAAAATCATTATCAAGACAATTTTTATGGAAGAATAAACTTATCTATTCATCTAGCCGGTATAAGATCACAAGTAGTATGATGATTATCACATTTATAGGAAAAAGTTTGAAACGGAGAGTTTTTCATAAACTCATAGCTGTTTCATGAGGTGATATAGAACCTTATGAAAAACAACTTAAATGAAGCAACCCTCGTGAAAAAGGAAGGGCGCTTTTATCATTATTAACTTCGTATAAAAACAACCGATATCATCTCTAGAAAAAGCACTCTAACCAACAAAAACTTATTATCGTATATCATTTTTTACACTCTTCCGTATTTTTGTGAAAGCAATTCGCGCACTTCATCGGCGATTTTAGTTCCACGACTTGCACAACTTACCTTAATCAATCGATGCAAACTTTCTGGTATATCAATCGTGAGGCGCTTCATACCTCCACTCATGCTCCCTTTTGAGCTTCCTACCCATGCATCCGCCGTTAAAGGAATTGATTTATTAGTTGGTTTCGTGCCAATTTTAATTTTTTTATTCATCGCGCTAACTCCTTGATTTCCGCTGCAACAGCTTCAATCTCTGCTGTTGCTGCTCCTTGCTTATCAACTTCATAAACCGCCTTCCCCTGTGCTGCTGCTTCTGCAAAAATCACGCGCTGCGCAACGCTAGAAGAAAGAACATGCACGGGGTATATGCCAAGAGCTTCGTTCACATCACGCCCTATAGCTGTATTGACTATTTTACGATTAATAACAAAAGCAGATTTAAGATTTTCTTTATAAACACGTGCTTCATCAATCAGCTTTACAATTCCATCCGCTGCCCAAATATCATAGGGACTAGGCAAAACAGGTATAAGCACCAAATCCGAAGCCATAAGAGCACTACGAGCAAGATCAGTCACACGCGGAGGACCATCGATAATAATATGATCATAACCATGACCAATCTGTGTAATCTCTTTGTGAACCGTTGCACGCGGTAAACCAATAACCGAAAACAAAGGTGCATCTTCACGCGCAGCAGCCCAATCCAATGCGCTCCCCTGTGGATCAACATCAATAAGCAATACCCGTGCACCGGTACGCGCAAAACTGGCCGCAAGATTAACACTCAACGTCGTTTTTCCTACGCCTCCCTTTTGATTCAAAAGTCCAATGATCATTTATTGCGCCTTTCAGCATTATCGTTTTTACGATTATACAGAAAGTAATAAAAGAAGCAAGCATTCGATACGTGCAAAATAACCATTTCTTCTATTTTTAGAATAAAACGACAGCCCGCAATTTTGTCTTTATAATATTCTTTTAGCATGAGCAAAAACATTATGAAGATAATGTTCTTGAGAAGAACAAACATAAATTTAAACAAGAGACACGCTCTTCTTCCCCTACCCTAAAACGAAGATTCTCAAATCCATGTCGATCTGTAAACAAAGCTCTGTAAATGATCCAGCTTCTTCTCTTGCCCCTGCCATTTGGGCTTCTCCCTTCATGCAATTCACTTAATGCAACTCTACAAACAAGCTCTACTTTGAATATACAACAAACTATAAGAAGAATTCATTGTTTTACACGTTGAATGAGAAAGCCGAAATCAGGAAGATTCTCTCATTTCATGCTCTCTTATATTAAATCAATCAAAATCATCTCTCTTGTACATTACAAGTGGAGCTGGCGTGTAAGTAAAACACTTAAAGAAAGGATTTAAAATGCTTCTTATGAATCGTCTCAAGAGCCAAAGACTGTAGTAACATTGGGGACTAGCAAATATAACAATGGTACCGGCTTACTTCTTCATAAGCGTAAAGAGGGCGGTGACAAATGAATTTTATACTCTTTACGCTCGACAGGGTAAAATGGGCTTGAGAAAATAAGGATACCTCTAGCAAGCGTGTGAACAAGCAACACAATGGAATGTCTATGCTTTGTAAACACAATAGATTATCCATAAAGACCAAACAGTCGTCTTTCATAAGATCAAATAACGAACATGTTGCAGAGTGAAATATTTTGCATCTTACAGCTCATTTTTCCCAAATAGATATTCTCGACAAAAAGAATATTTTTGTTAAGATGCTATTGAAAAACTTACCTTCATTATGTTCTTTTATATACCAGACCAGAGGATATAGTGAAGATCGTGCAATTGAGAATAAATAAAAATGAATTTACAACAAATTGAACCTGATATTTTTATCAGCGCCCAAATTAGCATAGAAAATATCAAAACATTGGCACAAGCTGGTTTTAAAACAATTATCTGTAACCGCCCCGATCACGAAGAGCTTCATCAACCTGACTTTTCTAGTATTAAAGCGGTCGCAAATGAATATGGCATAAAAGCCTATCACATTCCCATTTCTCCTCCAACTATAGAAAAGTCAGCTGTTGAAGCCATGCAAACAATTTTAAAAACCGCCTCCCTCCCTCTTCTTGCCTTTTGCCATCACGGAGCACGTTCACTGCATCTTTATCGTTTAGCCCGTCTTTAAACATAGGTTTCATACGTGTCCTCCCTGCCTTATTGTCTTGCGCTTTCCACTCAGGCTTCACACTTCATAAAGCTCTACACGCAAGCTTTGCTGTTAAATATACAACAAACATGCACACCTGAAGCCATAAAAATGCATAAAAATTCGTATAATGATCAAGAATTTTTTTTACCTCACCTTTTATCACTGCTCCACCTTCTTTTTCTCTGCCTTTACCAGCACAGCTCATTCGTACGCCACAGACACCTAAAACGACATTAAAACCACTAAGAAAACCCCCATATTCCGTATAAAAGTCACGCAGAGTATTTTATAAAAAAGCCGTAAGCCATAATCTATGGTTAATTGTAACGTATTGATTTATATTAATTAATTATTTTGCACGTTAAGTGAGAAACCCTAATACCGTAAGATTCTCTCATTTTAAGTCTATTTATAGTGAATCAATCAAAAGCGTATTTCTTACATGTCACAAGCAGGAAAAATTCATGTGAAGTAAAACGAGTTAAGAAAAAATCCCTCTCATAAACGCTCTCAAATAGCCAAGGCTCTACAACACTGAAGGCTTGTCAATATAACGGATGATACCGGATTGCTCTTTTATTAGGCATAAAGATGATAACGCTCAACGGAGCTTGCAAGATACCATTTATGAGTGCCATTATGAAAATGAATATGGGAAGCATTGAGAGATATTTCTTTAAAACAAACGCGTAAATTAGCAACACAAGTATATTCCAACATTTTATTTACCTGTAAGGCGTGATTATCCTATTCAAAGAACAAGAAAAGCCTGAAACTGTTATTTTCATGATTTAAGAGATATTGCTCTGGACACTTTTGAAAGTGGCAAAGCCGAATTTAAAAAAGACAGTCATCTGGACTGATTTCCCCTTTTATAACTTCATATTTTCCCCAATAAGGCTATAGATTGATTTCAGAGATTATCCAAATGAATAGAGGCAATAGGGCTCTTCCCCATCTGGCATACAAAAGCTGTAACAGCAAAGAGAGCACTAAAGCGCCTTAACTCTTTGTCTCAAGCATACTGCTGCCTTGAGGATCACTAAAGCAAAAGTTTTATGAGAAAAACAAGACATTATTGGCTTTGCGTTTTCATATCCTTACAAGACTGCCTTCCCTTTGCATTATAGACGTTATATTTGGTGAAGAACAAAGGAGATATATGGACAGTTCTTTACTTGAGAATCTGAAAGACTTACATGTTACGACAACAAAATTGAGCCTTTATCAATTAAAAGCATTAGAAATTTTGAAACAAGCACACCTACTTTCTCGCAATGATTTCTTTTTATCTGCAATCGATCGTAATCTCCTTAATGCGAATTTCCTGTCACAATATACGAAAAAACGAGACTTAAAGCATTTTCCATCAACTTCATTCTCGTTTACGTGATTGGTTAGAACAAAGACGCTGCTGACCACCACTCTACTTCACGAGACTCGACAAACAAACTTTTTTTTAATATTCATCATATGATACCAAATATCACATGCGTAAGGTTTTATATAAACCCAATACCATCATAAAAGACGATACGGCATAATAAAACAAATTAGAAAAAAACCATAAATTTTTAAAATAAAAAAGTCATCGATTAAATTTTATCAAACTATAAACTTAAAATCGCAAGAAATTTTAAAAACAGCCTTTCTCCCTCTTCACGTCTATTATTACCAAATAGGCTGGGACTTATTCTTTACTGCATCTTTTATGATAGATTTTAACGGATCAGAAAGAAACAAGCAGTAAACTTTTGAATGACAACAAAAGCCATAAAATGAACTTTGAAAAAGATAATGCCAAAATCAGATATTCAGATATTCGATTCTTCCTCTCAACAACGGAAAAACCATATATTCCACGATGTTTTGGAATATATCTTTGTGATTATAATCACTTTAAGTGCTATTTTTACGGCTCTTCTCTCTTTTTTAGATAAGTTTAGGGCATATTTTTAAAAGTAAGCAACCTATCCAACTTTGATAATGGTTGTACTGTATTTAAAATTTCTTTTGCTTTTTTTTCATCATGGTGCATTTGCGCAATCAAAGGTTCAAGCCCATCAAATTTTTCTTGTCCTCGCAAAAACTGGAAAAAAGAAACGGTACAACTTTCCCCATAAAGGTCGTCATTAAAGTCAAACAAATAGGTTTCCAAAAGTGGCGCACCATCTTTAACAACTGTTGGACGACAACCAAAGCTTGCAACACCATCATACAAAACACCGTTCGCACGACGCAAACGTACCGCATAAACACCATGAGCCAAACGAACTTGGGGAGGCAACATTTGATTAGCGGTAGGAAATCCCAAAAGACGTCCAAGTTTATCGCCTTGAATAATATTGGAGCATACCCGATAGTGATACCCTAACAAATGGGCCGCTTTTTCTACTTTTCCTTGTGAGAGAAGCTGCCGAATAAAACTAGAGGAAATAATCAACTGATGTGAATCTTGAAGACGAGAAACGCAAGAAACTTGCACAACCTCAAATCCATATTTCTTTCCCCTTTGGCAAAGAAGATGTGAATTTCCACTTTTCTGATGACCAAATTGAAAATTTTCCCCTGTCACCACAACTGAAACATCAAAAGCCTGTTTTAAAATCGATTTGATAAATTCATCCGCTGAAAGAGTGGCAAAGCGTGCATCAAAAGGCTGTTCAATCACGCCATTAAAGCCAAGGACTTTAAAAATTTCAGCTTTTTCAGCTGCTTCTGTCAAACGATAGACAGGAGCTGAACGTTGAAAAAAACTTCTTGGATGTGGTTCAAAGGTTAAAACAACTGCTGGTTTCTTTTTTATCCGCGCGAAATCAAGCGCTTTTTGCAACACCACCTGATGTCCGCAATGAACACCATCAAAATTTCCAAGTGCCAACACTGCTCCCCGCCAAGCCGAGGGAAACATGTGAGTTCCCTGAAGACGCAAAAAATTAGCCATTACTGAAGTGCCCACATGATTGCTCGTGGTTTATAACCATGACGTTCAAGAAAAGAATGCAAAGCTTGCTTATCCACCACACCATTTTGCGTATAATCATAATGATGAATCCCCCCCATAATATAAAGGGCATCAAGACCAAAATGAGCCGCCCCCTTAATATCCGTCAAAAGACCATCACCAATAGCTAAAACTTGACTTTTTTCCACAATTCCACGAATTTTTTGAAGTTTTTCAAAGGCACACTCATAAATAGGCGCATGAGGTTTTCCAGCAATGCGTACTTCCCCCCCTAATTGTTGATAAAGACGCGCCAATGCACCAGCGCACCAAAATTCTTTATTTCCATAATGGACAATCACATCAGGATTAGCACAAATAAAAGGTAAATTCCGCGCCCGCATGCGAAGAAACATCTCCTCATAAGCAGAGGGTTCTTCGTCAAAATCTTCAAGAAAACCGCTACAGACGACAACAGAAGCCTCCCATTCTTCAACAAATTCACACTCTAACCCTTCAAACAGCACCAAATCACGTTGTGAACCAATAAAAAAAACTTTACGCGGAGCTGTCCGAATGAGATCGCGCGTTACATCCCCTGAAGTGATAATGGCATCATAGTAGTCACGATGAACATTCATGCTTTGTAATTGAGCAGCAACATCTTCCCGTAGCCGAGGAGAATTGGTCAATAAAATAACACTTTTTCCCATTTGTCGAATTTTATACAATGCTTTCAAAGCTGATTCAAATGCATGTACACCGTTATGCACAACACCCCACACATCACAAAAAACAGCATCATAATGCGCTATAATAGTCTCAATATGGGTAAGTTCATTCATGGTGCACCTATCTCTATTTATCATTTTAAGCTGTCTTTTACTTCAAAACTACTTACCGAAAGATAATACTTGTGTCATCTGCTTTCTCAAACCATATCCCAACTTTGCATCGCTTATAGCAATCTTAAGAAATAATAAAATAAATAAGTTTTCGTTAAGTTGTGCAAAATCCTGAAACGCTTTATATCAAAAGCTTATTATTCCACAATGCTCATCTTTCTCTTAAAAACTTTAATTCTAACAATAACTGCGTTAATACAGTTTTTATCTAAAACACGCACATTCTTAACAACGAACAAAAACTCCTTAAAAAACGCTTCCTTAAGTATAGAATTATTGATTTATAATAATAATTTATTATTCACACATAATGAGAAACAAAAATATCTTTTCTTATTTCAAATCTATTTATATTGAATCAATCAAAACTATTCGCTTGCACATTATAAGCAGGATAAGCATATTGATAAAAATACGTGAAGAGAGAAAAATAGCTTTTATCCCATTCATAGAGGCTTTTACGTTATACACTTTACAAAACGCCATTGTGAAATGGGCGCTAATCTTGAGAGATATCTTCTTAAAACAAATATGTGAATATACAACAACCAAATCTATTCTTTTTTTATTTTATTTTGCATGAGGGATCTTTACTCATAAAAGCTTTCCCCTATCATCATGATATCTAAGCCGCACTAAAACAAATCTTTTTTGTTATTAGTTCAGAACAGCACCATAGGCGGTGCCTTGAACTTAAAAACCAAGGTTTACCTTTGTAAAAAGCGAATCTGAAAACATGAGTTTAGTGAGCGAGTCTTAAAAAGTTGAAAGGCAAACAACCTCCTATTTAAAAAAATCTATCCGTCTCAAGAAAAACTATTTTTATTGCCAATCTCCTAAAATTACTTTATGAGTCAAAAAGTGTCTTGGTCGCATACGCAACGCCAATAGGGATTAAAAGCCTGAAAACTCAAACATGAATTGACCCCGCTTTGCGGGTATCCCGGAATTCCGGGAGATTTTGCTATGTCCAAGTGCTTCTCAGCACTAAAAGCAAAATGCTGATTTGAGTTCAGTACTTTTAACTCCCGGAATACTCATGCGAGGGCGCTCGCAACCGGAGGGGGAAAATGCAAACTCCAAATCTTAATATTGATCTTTTTGTAGGCAAAAAAATTCGCTTTAGGCGAAAAATGCTGAAAATGTCTCAAAAAACATTAGGGCATCATTTAGGTGTCACTTTCCAACAAATCCAAAAGTATGAAAAAGGCTTAAATCGCGTGAGCGCAGGGCGTTTAAAGGAAATTTCCGATATTTTGAATGTTCCACTTGCCTTTTTTTACACTGATATCATCAAAAAAGAAAACACCCCGTACCATTATGATGAAATCGCCTCGAGCAAAGAGAAATATTTGCTTTTAAAAAGATTTAGAGTCCTCACATCTGTCAAACAGAAAGCGATTTTAAACTTAATTTGTGATCAAAATTAAAACGCTTTAAAAGCATAGCTATAGGGTGCTACACGCCCTATTCTTGGCTTCCTTCCCACACATCAAAGGATGCAAGTCCCTCCTCAAACTAGTTGATACACAATCCCACTTCTCAAGAACAGCTCCTTCTCGGCTTCCCTTTTCATATGGTTCCTTTCACAAAATTATACAAGCAAGCCCTTCCCTGAATAATTCACCACACTCTCTCATCAAAACACCCCATGCATAAAGTTTTTGTGCCTTATATTACCACACCTCAAGCGATGATATTTTTACAGCACAACAGAATAAGCATTCATGCGGATTTTAAAAAGTTAGCCTCTTCTTCGCTGTGGACGTTCCATTTATTTTAGATGATCTGCATTTAATATACCTGCTATAAAAACTTGCTATATGTTATAATTTCTTAAAGGCATATTTTTCCTCTAAAATCTCAATACCACACCAACTCCACCATAAGACAATACATTGATTTATAAAGAGTTTTCATTGTTTTGCATGTTAAATGAGAATCCAGAATAGCGTAAGATTCTTTCATTCCAGACCTGTTCCAGGTTGAATCAACCAAAATCATATCTCTTGCAAGTTACAAGCGGGAAGAGCCGTGTGGATAAAAACTATTAAGAAAGAATTTGAAAGGACTCTTATAAACCGTCCAAGAGCCAAAGGCTGTAGCAACACACCAACGAGCTGGCAAAGTGTGTGATAGTGCTAACTTACTCCTTTATGCAGCATAACGATAGTGGTGCTCAATGAATTTACCATTATAACATTCACAGACACCACCGTGAAATGGGATTGGGTGCCTTAAGAGATGTTTCTATAAGACAATGCTATCCAGTTTTTTCGTGATCATAATCCTCAATCTAACAAAGATGAAACAAACAATAGGATTACGAATATGATTTAGGTAGCTCATCTGAAAAATGACAAAAAGTTCCGCTATAATAATTCTCGCCTATAACAATTAAAGAAGCGAGCATTCGTTGAACCGTAACTTCTTTATTTTAGAATTTTTATATAACACTTTACTGTTGAGATTCATGACCACGGTCTGTAGAATCAAGCTTTAGCGAGAAAAACATTTCAGTATCTGCTTGTAAGACATTTTGACAGTTTTTAGATTCCTTAACAGATTGTCCTGAAAGAAAACACTTCTTTCCCCATTCTTCCCTTAATTTTGCATCTTTCCTAAAATCTTCTACGCTATAGGTTTTTTCACACCCCACAACGAATAATAGAGCCATGCATAATAAAATATTTTTTTTCATTTTACCCTTCTTTAAATACCTTATCTGTTAACATCACCCCCAAATGAGTTTTAAATTTTCATACTGTACGAGAATACAGCCTCACTATTACTTACTTGCTTTCAAAGTGCACACTCTGAGTAAAATAACGCAAGAAGAGCTCAGGACAGCCATCGTATGAGTTTGTCATAAAATACAATGAAAAGGAAAGAGCCCAAACTGAGTAAAAATAAGGAAATCAGAAAGCACACCAATGTTTTTTTCCAACTGATTTCAAATAGTGACATTGCGATAGAAATTGCCCCTCATCCTATAGAAAGCCTATGAGCATTATAATGCTTAGTATCACTATCAATGGACTACAAAGCCATTACAAAAAAGTATGAGCTCTTGTTACCTATTTGTATGTTGATTATTGTTTCCCCCATCGAATGCTTAAATAAAAACGTCTTATGATATATAGAAAACAATCAACAATGCAAATCATTTTTACGAAGATTTCTTCGTATAGAGTCTTATTTGAAATCCATCTTTTAGAAGTCTGAATTTAGAAGCAGATAATTATGAAAGCTTTCCAAGGAATGCAATAGATTGATCACTTTTAAAGAAGCCAAAAAACGTGATCCAATCCTGAAGACAAAATTCTGATGAAAAAAATTTTGCTATAAATTCTTTTAAAGCATTGTACAATATTCTATCAGTTATATCAAACGTTATCCCATTTTGAGGTCTGTTCATTTTTCACTTTTATCAACTCCACTCTAGAAACCCGTTTCTTGAGCGTTTTTTATCGTTTCACTTTCTCCTTCAAACACAAATACTCAACAACGCTTTGCCACCAACAATGAAATTTTCCTGCTTTTATAAAACACATAAGTAAAAACAGAAAAACGATTTTGAGAGCAAACCTACCTTGAAAAGGGAAGTAACATCCATTTACTTCACAAACGACAATAATCTCACGATTTATTCAAATTTGCCCTATGGTCTGGTGCAATTTTATTGATAAAGTTTTCTCTATAAAAATTTAAGTAAATATGTTCGTTAAAACCAATCACGGATTTGCAAAGGGGTTGTAAGATCCATTATCTCGCCGCCATTTTAAAGGTTCAGTGAAATCACTTGACCAAAGACCAATCTTGTTGTTGCGTGCTTTTTCTTCTGCATGATAGTACTGGGTTGGAATAGGATTTTTCCCCTCTTTTGAGAGTACCAACATACCTTCTGTAAGACCTGCCTCAGCTAAATCAACCCCTTGAACAAAACATTGCGCATAATAAACACCATTGTGCATCAAAGCCTGTTTACAGGATAAATCCTGCCCAAGTGTTTTGGTGACAAGCCAAGCCGTTGTAACCGCACCACAGGGCCATTCTTGATCATTTAATCGTGCTTTTTGGCGTGGTGCACATGTGTCTACACCATAAAGATGAATATCACGGGTAATATATGAGCGCCAAGATTGTGCAGCAGGCGTCAGTAATTTAAATGTAACCCCACTTGTAACAGAGGACTTACCATGAAAAACAACAACATTATTTGCAACATCGTTTAATGAAACACTCTTCTGCAAATCGAGAGCTGATTCCTTTTTTTCTAATTGCTGTTTGGGGATAGATTTAACCAACTTTTCTTCTTCTCGATAAAGATTGACAATATCCTGGATATCTTGCATCTCAAATGTTTTAAGAATGCTGAAATCTATTTTATCTTTATATTGGCTTAATCCCCACACTATGGAACCCATAATGTAAATAATAACAATCAATTTAAATAGCATTTCTTAACACGCTCGCTCAAAAAATTCATTGTTTTTCTATCCCTTCACATTGTTTATCAGCAATCCCCTTGTTTTTAAAGAAAAAATCCAAATATCTGTGTTGCATATTAACTACATTTTGTAAAGAATAATATTCCTTCTTGCATTGTTTTAATATTGTTGTCTTTACCAATGCATGCAACTTAAAATTGCCATTTTCATATAACACAATCTCAATTTGAAAAGACTTCTGTCTCTTTAAGAAAAGAGTTTGAGAGTGAACAGACCCACTATCAAGGCTTTTAAAACAAACAAACGAGGAGAATTTAACTGTCATCAAATGACAATACTCTTCAGTTTTTAGAAGTAATGGAATGTCGACATATGAACAAATATTATTTGTTAAAGAGAGGTAAAATGACAGATAATAGATCCCAGAACATCGTTTTTATCGTTATCATGACCATGCTGCTTTTTACAACATTCCTTGTATCAGATCCTTCTTATGCTGCTCCTGTTGCTACTGGGAGTGGTTTCGGGAATCTTGATGGTGTTTTAGGCAACATTGTCGCAATGATGACGGGTCCAACGGCAAAGCTTATTGCAATTATATGTGTTGCTGCTGTGGGTATTGGCTGGATGTACGGCTTTATTGATTTACGCAAAGCAGCTTACTGTGTTCTTGGTATTGCTATTGTTTTTGGTGCCCCCGCTCTTGTCAGTAAATTAGCGAGCACAGCATAAATGAACGAAGATACTCTTTTCCTTGCCTGTACACGACCGGCCATGTTTGCCGGTGTCACAATAGAAGCGATGGCGCTCAATGTCATGGCGACGTCCATTCTTTTTATTTTAACGAGTGGTTTTACCGTGATTGGTCTTGGTATTGGGATGCACTTTATTTTGCGTGAAGTGACAAAGCATGATCACAACCAATTTCGCGTATTATTTGCTTGGCTCAATACCCGAGGAAAACAAAAAAACCTCAACCGATGGGGAGGAAGTTCTACCTCCCCCTTGCGCCTTATCCGCACTTATAAGGAACTAAGCTGAAGGAGCCAAGCCGGTGAAACAGATGTCAATAATGAAACGGGAAACTTTGCCTGAAGAATATATTCCCTATATACGCTATATCAACCAACATGTCGTTGCTTTAAATTCACGCTGTTTAATGATTGTGATGGCTGTTGAGGGTGTAAATTTTGACACTGTGGATATTGATCAATTAAATTCTTTACACAACCAATTAAACACCCTTTTAAAAAATATCGCAGATGAACGGGTTGCTTTATATTCTCACATCATCCGCCGCCGTGAAACGATTTACCCAGAAGGTCATTTTCTTTCATCTTTTGCAACAACATTAGATGAAAAATATAAAAAGAAAATGGTTTCTCAAGAACTGTATAGAAATGATCTGTTTATTTCACTACTTTGGAATCCTGCAATAGATAAAACAGAACAACTGGTTTCATTTTTTCAGCGCTTGAGCAAAGCGAAGAAAACACAATCTGAACCCGATGAGGAAGCTATTCGTAAACTCGAAGAGTTAAGTCAAGATCTTATGCAAGGTTTGGAAGAGTATAAAGTCCGTCTGCTATCAATCTATGAACATGAAGGTATTTTATTTTCTGAACAAAGTGAATTTCTCCACCAGCTAGTGGGGGGAAGACGTGAGCGTATTCCTCTCACATTTGGAACTATTGCTTCAACAATTTACTCGGATCGTATTATTTTTGGGAAAGAAATTATCGAAATTCGCCATGAAAGCAATGAACGCTTTGTTGGCATGTTTGGATGGAAAGAATACCCTTCTAAAACACGCCCTGGTATGACCGATGGTTTGCTTACGGTACCATTTGAATTCATTTTAACACAATCCTTTGTCTTTAAAAGTAAGGCGGCCGCTAGCGCGATTATGAGCCGCAAGCAAAATCAAATGATTAATGCGGCTGACCGTGCTAGCTCACAAATTGATGCACTAGATGAAGCACTAGATGATTTAGAATCAAACCGTTTTGTTTTGGGCGAACACCACATTTCTTTAGCTGTTTTTGCTGATCACCCCAAAATATTGACTGAGAACTTATCAAAAGCACGAGCCCATTTAACCAATGGAGGAGCCGTAATTGCCAGAGAAGATTTAGGATTGGAGGCGGCATGGTGGGCACAACTTCCTGGAAACTTTAGCTATCGTACGCGTTCAGGCGCCATTACCAGCAGAAATTTTGCCGCTTTATCGGCCTTCCATTCTTTCCCCGTTGGCAAACTGAATGATAATGTTTGGGGAGCTGCTGTCGCATTGCTAAAAACACAGGCTGGTTCACCTTACTATTTTAATTTTCATTATGGCGATCTTGGAAACACGTTTGTTTGTGGTCCATCAGGATCTGGTAAAACAGTGATTGTTAATTTTCTTCTCGCACAATTACAAAAACACAATCCAACCATGGTTTTTTTTGACAAAGATCAAGGAGCAGAGATCTTTGTACGAGCTGGAGGAGGGAAATATAAACCTCTAAAAAATGGGCAGCCCACAGGGATTTCTCCCTTAAAGGGCATGGAATACACTGAAAAAAATAAAATCTTTCTCCGTAATTGGATCTTAAAGCTGGTGACCACTGAAGGACAAATCGTAACAGAAGAAGAGCGACAAGATATTGCCAAAGCCATCGATTCTTTGGAAAATTTACCCCCGACACAACGCTCTCTTGGTGCACTTCAGCTGTTTTTTGACAACACATCAAAAGAAGGTATCGCCATACGACTACAACGCTGGATTAGAGGCAATGATTTAGGGTGGGTTTTTGATAATGATCAAGATGATCTCAATTTAAATGCACAGTTCATTGGATACGACATGACCGATTTCTTAGATAATGAAGAAATTAGGCGCCCCTTAATGATGTATCTCTTTCACCGCATTCTTGATTTGATTGATGGGCGGCGTATCATTATTGTCGTTGATGAGTTCTGGAAAGCTTTGGAAGATGATTCATTCAAAGCTTTTGCGCAAGATCGGCTAAAAACAATCCGTAAACAAAATGGCATGATGCTCTTTGCAACACAAAGCCCTAAAGATGCTTTAAATTCCACAATTGCGCACACAATTATTGAGCAATGCCCCACTCAAATATTTTTTCCAAATCAAAAAGCAAATTACAATGATTATGTCGAAGCTTTCAAACTTACTGAGCGTGAATTTGAACTGATACAGTCAGAATTAAGCAGAGAATCTCGTCGTTTTCTTGTCAAACAAGGACAAAGTTCCGTCGTTGCAGAACTTAATTTACGTGGAATGAATGATGAGATCGCTGTTTTAAGTGGCACAACAAAAAACATTGAACTCATGAATGAAATTATCAACGAATATGGAGCTGACCCTGACAAATGGCTGCCCATATTTTATCAAAGGAGAAACAATCAATGAAAAAATATGGCTTAGTTACACTGTTATCTTTTTCTTTTATTTCTCATGCAATATCACAAACAACACCCGATGCGGATGAATATTATAAACAAGCACTCGAGAACACACAAAAATTAGATGCTGCAAAATCAGAAACAGCTGAAACCATTTATAAAGCTGCAACTGAAACTGCAAAAAAAATAAAAGAAATAAGTCATCAACTTGAAAATATTAAATCAAAACCAGACACAAAACCCGAAGAATTGCAAACCCTTCGACAAGATTTGCAAGTAAAACTTTCTCTTCTTCAAGCTGATCTTCAAGTAGCTTCTTTAAAACTTCAGTCTCTTGATATGATTCAAGCAAGAGATACGAAAACAAAAGACGAAATGCGTGAAGAAAAGGAACAACAAAAGCATAAATATCTTGAGGCACAATTAAAAGAAAAAGAAAAACAATTAAAAGAAAAACTTGAAAGTACGAGTACAAATGTCAGACTTTAGTTTTTCTCCATTTGAAAGCGTTTCTGGTTATATTTTAAAACCCCTCGATAATGTGATGGATACAACGGTGAGTGGGTTATCTTCTGCTATTTCAGCACCCTTAAATCTCGCCGCAATCATTTTTATCTTTCTTTATGGCTATAATGTTATGACAGGTCGCGTTGCGCTTTCCATGCATAATCTTCTCAATAATGTTGTTAAAATCGTTGTTGTGACAACAATGGCAACGAATGCGGATACATTTAATACTTATGTCAAGGATATTTTCTTCAATGATTTATCCAACGCTATTGGGAATGCGCTTAACAGCAATCCTGCAAGCTCCAATGTTTTTGATTATATTTTGTTAAAGGCAAATGCTCGCTATCAAGAAGTCTTATACAATGCTTGGTTTTTTGAAAAGATCGTTGTGGGGCTTCTTGGTTCTATCATGCTTTTAGCCGTTATTCTTTTTTGTATAGGTGGTTTTATTGTGCAAATGTTTGCACAAGTTGCACTCGTAATGATTATAGGTCTCGGGCCTCTATTCATTAGTTTGTATTTGTTCAATGCAACGCGAAAATACACCGATGCATGGATTACAACTTTGATCAATTTTACCATTTTACAAGTTCTCGTGATCATGCTTGGAACAATTATATGTCAAGTTATCCTACAGGTTCTCAAAGTTTCATATGAATCAATCTATGTTCTTTTCCCCCCTGTCATCGTCATTTCAATCATAGGGGTTATTATCTTTCGTGCGCTTCCCGGTATTGCAACAGCGCTAGCCTCTGGCGGACCATACTTTAGCACTGGTGTCTCTTCAGGAGGACAGGTTTTCACAATGCTTGCCAATGGTGCAAGAGCGAGTGGTAATACAGTAAAAAATGCCGCTTTACAAATCTCAGGTGCTGCCGGTAACGCTGCTAGAGGTGCGGCAGGCACGGCAGCAAAAGCAGGTAGATCTGGAGGCGGTCGTGGTCGGTTTTAAGATAAAGCACCTCTTTAAAAGAATAAGCATTTTTGTTTTTGCCTTGCGTGCGCCCTTTGGCACACGCGCCATGATCCTGTTCCATGTAAGACCTAACATCTTAGGTCTTACAACAAAATCAATCAAAGTCTTGCATTACATAGACTTGTAAAAGTGTCCAGAATAAAGGCTCTCATGCATTGTATTCCAAGATATTTGTGAGTTCAAAAAATGAAACGAAAAATAACTTTTATTATGGTCCTAACAATCGCTCTTACTGGCTGTGCATCTTTGAGTGGCCCCAAAAAACCACCACGCTGTAATGGCAAACATACACGTGCTTTAAATAAAGATAAGTGGAATTGGGACAATAAAAACGTTGTCCACCCAGAAAAGAGCGTAAAACCTGTTACCACTCCCATCATTCTCAATACTTTGGAAAGTGAAAAAGCAACAGCCAATTCAGCTTTATTAAAGCCGGTTATTCATGAAGCACGATCTGATAAAACTGTGGAGATTACGCGTGAAAAGTGATGCCCTTGAAGAATATATAAAAGAAGCGCGCTCATTTGATATTGATCGCATGCAGAGCATGCGCGTGCGAATGAAAATTTCCATGGCTTTAACAGTGCTTTTTGGATTGATGACGATTGCGCTGGCTTTAGCTGTCGCAGCTTTGACGCCTTTGAAAACGGTAGAGCCTTTTGTTATCCGCGTTGATAATTCAACAGGCATTATTGATACTGTAAGCGCTCTAAAAGAATCCCCTAACAACTATGATGAAGCAATAACGCGTTATTTTGCCAGCCAATATGTTCGTGCCCGTGAAGGTTTTCAAGCATCAGAAGCAGAAAACAATTTTCGCTTAGTTTCTCTTTTATCTTCTCCAAAAGAACAAAACCGTTTTGCAAAATGGTACGCGGGCAATAATCCAGAAAGTCCGCAAAATATTTATCATAACATGATTGCTACCGTCACAATCAAATCAATCTCTTTTATAAGCAAAGATCTTATCCAAGTTCGTTACTATAAAACGGTCAGAGACTTTAATGAAAAAGAAAATATTTCCCATTGGATTTCAATCTTAAATTTTTCCTACGTGAACGCTCACATTTCAACGTCTGATCGTCTCATCAACCCTCTTGGTTTTCAAGTATCGGAATATAGATCTGATCCAGAGGTGATAAAATGATCAGACTTTTACAAACAATCTTTTTAATTTTTACGATCACTCTCAGCTTTCACACAGTCTTCTCACTTGCAGAAACAGCGCCTGTCAGTGCACATAAAGATAACCGCATCAGATTTGTCAATTACGACCCCTACAACGTCGTACAAATCATTGGCTCCATTCGCTCTTCAGTTCAGTTGGAATTTGCCGATGATGAAGAAGTAACCTATGTAGGAATTGGAAATTCCGTTGCTTGGCAAGTTGCACCGGCTGGTCACTTTGTTTTTCTCAAACCGCGTGAAGTCCAACCTGTGACCAATTTACAAATTGTCACAAGCCGCCAAGATGGAACACAACGATCTTATCAATTCGAGCTGCAAATCCGTGAAGGCGATGTTTCAGCCGGCAATGAGACGTATTTCTTGGTAAAGTTTCGTTATCCAGAAGATGAAGCCTTGCGTAAGAAATTAGCCGAAGCAGAAAAAGCAAAACAACGTGAAGAAAACTTTGTCAATGATATTTTAAATATCCATGAAGATTTTGGACCACGCAATTGGGCTTATGAAGCCCAAGGCTCATCCCTCATTGAACCTGCGTCTGTCTATGATAATGGAAAAACAACAACCTTTACTTTTTTAGGCAATATTGAAATCCCTGCCATTTACATTGTATCGCCTGATGGGCAAGAAGCGCTTATTCCTAAATCGATTAAAGGCAACAAGGTTATTGTTCATGCAACAGCTGCACAATTCACGCTACGGCGTGGGAATGAAGTTTTGTGCATCTTTAATAAAAGGTTTGTACCAGAAGGAATTAACCCTGAAACAGGTACGACATCACCATCTGTACAACGTAAAGTGAACCTAGGAAGCAGCCATGAATAACACCGTGGATGAAAAAAGCATTAATGATCGTGATACAATAAAAAATGCTCAAGGAAACAATCAACAGAACAATGTAGGGAAAGCTATTGCTCTTATTATTCTTTTCAGTGTCTGTCTTTATTTAGCTTATTCAACACTTGTTACAGACAAAAAACAACCAATTGAATCTTCAAAAGAAGGAAAAGTTATAAAACAAACAGAGCTTTTTCGCCCTGCAAAGCCTACCCCTCCCCCCCTTGAACAGCCTAAACGAAATAACGCTCTATTGCCAAAAGTCGAGCTACCAACACCAAACATCAATCAATTAAATTCTGATGACTCACTTCTGGAAGCAGCACAACGTGCCCCTGTATTAGCTTATGCAAATAAACAACAAGGCAAAATAGATTCACAAACAAATAATGGTGCTTTGTTTCACCAACTTGAAAGCAAACCTGATGAAACGACACAACGTTTTAATCATCTTCTCAAACCCACAGTGCTTGAAGGTATTCGTGCTTCAACCCTTGGTAATCGAAACTACATCATAGCGATGGGAACTTCTATCCCTTGTATTTTAGAAACAGCCATCAACAGTGATCAACAAGGGTTTGCCAGTTGTATCGTCTCCAGAGATATCTTATCAGACAATGGTCGTGTTGTCCTTCTCGATAAAGGTACCCAAATTGTTGGTGAATATCGCGCCGGCTTGAAAAAAGGCCAAACACGTCTCTTTGTGCTATGGAATAGAGCAAAAACCCCTAATGGTATCATTATATCCTTAGCTTCACCTGCAACAGACAGTTTAGGGCGTTCTGGTATGGATGGAGATATTGATAACCATTGGTTAGAGAGGATTGGATCTGCGCTTCTTGTCTCCCTGATAAAAGATGCGACAAACTATGCCAATAAACGTTTAGCAAAAAAACAAGAAAAAGAAGAAACTGAAACAATCTCTTCAGGACAAAATATTGCAAATATTGTCGTCGAAAATTACGTCAATATTCCTCCAACATTATCCAAAAACCAAGGGGAAATGGTGAATATCTTTGTTGCCCGCGATTTAGATTTTTCCAGTGTTTATAAATTGAAAGTCACCGAAAACAAAAAACAGATTATCAATCGAGCTGTTTCAAGAAACTTTTACAAAAATTCTGCGATACCTTTAGAATGAACTCAAACTTACATACCATGAACGATGAAACCATCGCGATTGTTCTCACAAAACTTGAACCCATCAGTGCTTTTTTGAAAGATGAAAGTCTTTTTGAAATTGTTATCAATCGTCCCTATCAAGTAATGACGGAAGGTATTGATGGATGGAAAACAATAGAAGCACCGGCTCTCTCTTTTAATGAGCTTATGGGGATTGCGAAAGTTGTCGCGTCCTATTCCAAGCAAAACATATCAGACAAGAATCCAATATTATCCGCTACTCTGCCAGGTAATGAGCGCATTCAAGTTGTTATTCCGCCGGCTGTTGAAAAAAACACGATTAGTATGACAATTCGCAAACCATCATCGCAGAGTTTTTCTCTCGAAGAGCTAGCAAATAAAGGTCTGTTTTCGCTCTGTGAACAGGTATCTTTCACGCCATTAAATGATTATCTGTCTCGCTTTAACGAACTCAAAATCATCGAGCATAACTTAGCTAATGCCTACTGCAATAAAGATTTTGTCTCCTTTTTAAATCAAGCTGTAAAATGCCAGAAAAATATTTTAATTGCAGGAAAAACTGGTTCGGGCAAAACAACATTATCAAAAGCATTAATCGCCAAAATCCCTCCAGAAGAGCGTATTATCACCATTGAAGATACACAAGAATTGGTGATACCGCACCCTAATCATGTCTCGATGTTCTATTCAAAAGATGGACAAGGCTTAGCCTCTGTTGGACCCAAAGAATTGCTTGAATCATCTTTACGGATGCGTCCTGATCGTATTCTTTTGCAAGAACTTCGAGATGGTACAGCCTTTTATTATATCCGCAATGTCAATTCAGGTCATCCAGGTTCCATTACAACGGTTCATGCCTCAACAGCCCTTGCTGCCTTTGAGCAAATGACCCTTTTGGTCAAAGAAAGTGACGGGGGAGGTGATTTAGAGCGTGATGATATTCGAGGACTGTTGATTTCAATGATTGATATCATCATCCAATGCAAACGGGTTGAAGGAAAATTTAAGGTCACAGAAATTTATTATGATCCTTTCAAACAACGAAACATCTTTGGAGGAGACTAAAAGAAGATCACATCGGCTGCTAAAGGCTCTTTTAAAGCAACGATTGCACATAAAAGGAAAAATGCGTGAAAACCAAAGCAACAGAAAACAGAGAAAATCTTTTATCGATGACAGTGGAAGAATTAAAACAACGCCGTGAAGCGGTTGAAGCAGCCATCAGCACCCATACAATAGAGGGAATAGCGCTACATTCCAAAACGCTAAAAATTTTAGAAGAATATGCAAGGGGGAATATTTCACTCGAGGAATTTAATACTCTCATGGACAACGTAACATTATAAGGAAGCTACAATGCCAAAAGCAAAAGAAAAAACAAAAAATATACAGACAGTTTCTCCGCATCATTATGTCTACGCGAACACCATAACACTCAAAAATAAATATGGAATAAAAGACTTAAAATCCTTTCTGGAGAAATGCGCGCATGATACAGCAGAAGCAATGGTTAATCTGCGTGAAGCCCCCTTACCAGAAAAGTTTGATAGCTCCTATCTATGCTCTATTCATTATCAGTTGTTTAAAAATACCTTTGAATGGGCTGGTCATCTTCGCCATCTTCCCTTTACATTTGAAGATGGTACCATAGCCGCCATGCCCGAAATGAAAAGAACAGGATGGGAAAATCCTTTTGCTCTCGGTGATGAAATCACTGAAGGTTTACAAAAATTAGATCAAACACTTGCCGAAAAAGATAATTTGCAAGGCTTAACGCGTGAGAAGTTTAACTCTGAAGCAATAAGTTTATTTAACTTCCTTAACCAACTCCATCCTTTTAGAGAAGGCAACGGACGTACACAACGGGTCTTTTTTGAAAAGCTTGCTCAAGCAGCAGGCCATCAGCTTGATTTTTCACTTGTTACAAAAGAACGCATGATGCTCGCCAGTGTTGCTGTAGCAGAAAATAGTGATCTAGAACCAATACAACATCTATTTGAGGATATCTCCAATCCCAATAAAATACTTCTTTTAAAGGAATTCATGAGCAACATGAAAAAACTTGGGCGCAATGTTAATGATCGTCCCGTTATGGTTGCAAAAGAAGGTGAAACCTACACAGGGATGTATAGAGGTGCTGGTTATGATAGCTTTGCATTCAATGTGAAAGGGGCTTATATCATCGGCAATAAAGAGCATCTCACACCAGAACAACTCAAAACATTAAAACCCGGTGACAAATTTACCTTTACAGTCCCCAAAACAAAAGAGCTTGAAAGTATTCTCATTCCAGAAGAAAGATTAGCTTCTTTGACAAAAAATGAAAAAAACGAAATGGTTGCAGAAGATTCTTGCGTCCACGCAAGCCTAAAACAGGTTCAGAAATTGGCAAAAATTGTTTATGGGAACAAAAAAATATTAGACAAACAGATGGTAGAGATCATCAAAAATCCAAGCTTAGGCCAACAGCTCGCCAACCAGATTGAAAGAGCACCGCACTCTGTTGCTCATCTTGCAGGTTTCAGTTTATGTGGATTACAAAATCAGGCACGTGCAAACGCTAAAAATCATCTTGAGATGCTCTGTACTGCCGTTGTAAATTTCGCCCATGCTGTAAAACATGCGGAGAGGGAAATTACTCAAGAACATGCAACAAAACAAAGTCGCCGTGCAAAAATAGTAGAAATGCCAAGTAAAAGCTTACAAGACCTCTTCCCCTTGCCAAAAGAATTACAGCAAGAAGCTTTAGCAAAAAATCCTTTACTTCAAAAAGAGCTTACCGACTTTGTAAAAAACATCAATACCCGTCTCTCACTAACTGAACATAAGGCTGTCAAAAATAATGAGTATGAAACACTGGCTCAAAGCATTGGTGTATCAGAAAATAAAGCCAAACACATTACACAAATCATTAAGCAAGCCAAAGAACTACATCAGCAAGCACAAATATGCACAATGCATCGTTCTAAAGCATTTGCTATGGCTTGCTAAGAATGGATAAAAGCTTCCTCCTTTATAAGAAGGGCTTATAAACGAGAACTGTTTGGCGTTATCTGCGCTTTTTCAAAAAAGAGAGAATTTAATATCACACACCTGAAAAAAGAGCTTTTCGCAGCATATTCTGATAGAATTGAAAGTAAAATACAATGAAATATACCAAGACACAAATGGTAATCATTTTAACACCAATCGCTTTAGGTGCTTTAACGATATTCCTTGTTCCTCATTTTTTGTTGTTTATAATAAATGGACTAAAGAGCAATCAAATTTACTGGACTCTTCGTTCAGAACCTTTACTAGTCCTAGCACTAACAGCTGCTGTTTCATTGTTTTATAGTCTCTCGCAAAAACTGCACTTACGTAAAGGAATCACTTTCGTTTCCATTGTCTTTTTTGGAACCACTGCTCTTTACTATATTGGTGGAGAAATAAAACGTTTAGGTCCCTATGTTGGCCAACAAGGAATAACGTGGAACTATGCCCTTCAATTCATGGACCCCATGGTTGTCTTTGGCATCATCATTGGTGTTTTTTTTTCCATCATTCAATTCGTAACAACCTCTCCACCTAAAAACAAGGTCAAGCGTGCAAAAAAAGGTGTTTTTGGTGAATCCGCATGGATGAATTTACGAGAGGCAGCAAAAATCTTTCCTGCCAATGGGCAAATTGTTGTGGGTGAAAGATACCGTGTTGATCAAGATATTGTGTGCAAAATTCCCTTTGCACCTAGCAATAAAACAACATGGGGAAAAGGTGGGACAGCCCCTTTGCTAACCTTTAATCTTGATTTTGGTTCAACGCATATGATCTTTTTTGCTGGTTCTGGTGGCTATAAAACCACAAGTACAGTAATTCCGACGTGTTTAACCTATCCAGGGTCTATTATTTGTCTTGATCCTTCAACAGAAGTGGCCCCAATGGTCAAATTTGCGCGTCAAAAGATGGGGAATAGAAATGTCATTGTTCTTGATCCCAATTCATTTTTAACAAAAAATTTTAATGTCATCGATTGGCTTTTAGACGACAGCGTACCACGGGCACAACGCGAAGCAAATATTGTAAGCTTTTCTAAGTTGCTTCTTACAGATAAAAAATCAGACAATTCTTCAGCGGAATATTTCTCGACACAAGCTCATAATCTTTTAACAGCTCTTCTTGCTCATGTTATATTTTCTGATGAATATAAAGACAACGAGCGCAATTTAAAAACATTGCGTGGAATTCTCTCTCAATCAGAAACAGCTGTTGTCAATCAACTACGTATGATTCAAGAAACAACACCTTCTCCTTTTATTCGTGAAATGGTTGGTATTTTTACAGAAATGGCAGAGCAAACCTTTTCAGGAGTCTATACAACCGCATCAAAAGATACTCAATGGCTTTCTTTGTCCAATTACGCAGATCTTGTCTGCGGAGATGATTTTTTTTCCTCAGATATTACAAATGGCAATACAGATGTTTTTCTCAATCTCCCCGCAAGCATTTTAAACAGTTATCCAGCTATTGGACGTGTGATTATTGGCGCCTTTCTCAATGCCATGGTTACAGCAGATGGTAACTATAAAAAGCGTGTTTTATTTGTCTTAGATGAAGTTGATCTTCTAGGCTATATGAATATTTTAGAAGAAGCGCGCGATCGTGGACGTAAATACGGTACATCCTTAATGCTTTTTTATCAATCCTCTGGTCAGTTGGTCAATCACTTTGGAGAAGCTGGAGCACGTTCATGGTTTGAAAGCTGCTCCTTTGTCAGCTATGCTGCCATTAAAGACCTCCAAACTGCCAAAGACATTTCAGAACGCTGTGGCCAAATGACCGTTGAAGTAACCGGAACAAGCAAATCAAGAGGCTTATCTTTAGGAAAGAATTCATACAACGTCAATTACCAACAAAGAGCTCTGATTTTACCCCACGAGGTTATTCAAGAAATGCGTCAAGATGAACAAATTATTCTTATGCAAGGACAACCTCCTTTGCGATGTGGTCGTGCCATCTATTTCAGAAGAAAAGAAATGTTAGCCGCAGCTGCAAAAAACCGCTTTGCCCCACAAAAGAAAAACTAACCTCCTATTATGAGATCTTGACTATGAAAAGAACAACCACAGAAACAACATACATTTCTGTTTTTTAAAAGCCTGTTAACAAAAAGTTTTTGACCGCTTCCTCACACACATAAGGAAAACATGATAAAAAAATCCGTGTTTTTTCCTTTTTATATTTTGTGTATCGTTTTACTACCAGCGCCCACCGTCTTTATAAAAAATACCAAACCCCTCAAATCACCTATAACTAAACCAACATTTCCACTTGGAAAAGTCTGCAAATACATTCCTACAAAGCTTTTTGTGTATAATTTATCCCCTACAAACAACCAAAAACATTTCACAAAACTAATCACCAATATCAAGACTCAAGAAAAACAAAATATTGATCTTTGAGACAAGAACTCTCAAAATACCTACACTCAAGAACATCGATTTTTTCCAAAAAAACATTTTAGATATACATCAAAATAAATAAATTATTCTTATACAAGCTTTCCCCCCTTTACGATATCATAAAGTGTTCTATTTTAACGATAAAGTGCTGAAAAAAGCTTTTCTCTCCAATCAAAGAAAAGGTTTCCTCTCTTATGGATCTTAAAGCAGCGCAATATAATAAGAGCAACAATACAAAATAAAAAACATTTTGTTTCAAAAATACACAAACAAGATGTTCATATGGCAAGATTGTTCATATGGAGTAACAAGAAAAACATAATGGAGAAAAATTCTTGATGACTGCTTTTGCCTATAGATTCAGCAATCTGAGTACTGTGTATGAAAAGTACCAAAGCCATCCGCAAACCAAAAGCGATCGCCCCCACCATATCCACGATCTTCATCAAAGCACTCTTGCAAACAACTTTGTTAAAGGAAAAAAACAACAATTTTAAGCAACATTTTTCTTTTTGACCTCTTCCTTACTCCTCAAAGAACGAAGATTTCACCCAGAGTCAATTTTTAGAAAATCCATTTTCTGACCACTCATAGGATTCATATCAGCTCCCTCAATACCGGTATTTTACAGCACCACAGGATAATAAACAAAAAGAAACATCAAAGAAGCTTTCCAAAAATAAATGAAAAAAGAAAATATGCATGAAAACAATCGCAACAGAACATTTGGCATTTCTCACACCAAAAACCTTTCAAAAGTATCACAAAACAGTTGATACAACCATCCATACACTTGAGGGAAAAGCGCTCCCTCTCATAACACCAAAAATCTCAAAAGAATACGCGAAGGGGAATTTTTCACATGCAGCGTTTAAGACGCTTATCAACCACCACCCTACCTACCTAGGAGAGATTATATGTTAGAGAAAAATTATCTATATAAAGGTACCCTAACACTCAAAAATAAATATGGCATAAAAGACCCCAAAAAACTGTATGAACGCTGTGCCCATGATACCGCCAGAGAAGCCGTTAATTTTCGCTATGAACCACTTCCACAAAAATTTGATTCCGCTTATTTAAAATTAATCCACTGGAGCCTCTTCCACAAAACTTTTGAATGGGCTGGAAAAACCCGCGATACATCTTTTACATTTCAAGATGGCACCTCTGCCCATATGCCGGCGATGCGTGCCAAAGGTTATGAAGTTCCTTTTGCTATTGGTCCACAGATAAAAAAAGAGCTAAAACAACTCGAAAAAATACTTAATGAGAAGAATAATTTAAGAGGTTTATCACGCCAAGAATTTGCTGAAAATGCCGCTGAAGTTTTTATGGCGCTCGAGCACGCACATCCTTTCAGAAAAGGGAATGGACGCGTAAATCGAATGTTTATGGAAAAACTTGGACAAGCAGCAGGACATACCATTGACTTTTCTTTCATCACAAAAGGACGCATGACAGCAGCTTGTATTGAAGCCATGCAATATAGCAATCCTCAACCGATGAAAGATCTTTTTGAAGATATCACGCATCCGCAAAAATCCCTTGTTTTAAAAGAATTCATCTTCCAAATGAGAAATGCCGGACTGGATGAAATTAACAATCGTATTGTTGTTGCCGCAAAAGAAGGGATCGCCTATGAAGGCATCTTTAGAGGTTTTTCAGCAGAAGGTTTTGTCATGGAAGTAGAAGGTGCTTTCGTCGTCGGCCACAAAGATGATCTCCCCCCAGAACTCGTCAAAACATTACTCAACGGTGCCCCCCTCTACTTTCAAAAAACCAACGTTCAAAGCTTAAAAGAAACACTGATCCCAAAAGAGACATTAGCACCTCTCACACATGAAGAGTTATTCACAAGGATTTCAAATGACGCTTATGTTGAAGCATGCCGAAAAGAAATCGAAAATTTATCAAAGCTGGTTTATGGTAAAGCACAGGCCTTAAAGACAAAAATAGACATCTTAACGGCAGATCCAAACTTAGGAAATCAGTTTGCCGATGAAATTTTACAAAATCCTCGATCAATTTCTAAACTTTCAGGCAGAAAAATATTTGGCATTAAAAGTTCAAATCGCAGACAGGCGGAAGAAACTGCTCCACAACTCAGCCAAGCTCTTAAAAATTATGCCACAGTAACACAACAAACAAAAGAAGAAATTTTAGAGCAACATCAAAGAGAACAAAAACGCCTGAGCCACACTGTCGAAACACCTGGAAAAAATTTACAAAACCTTTTTGCCTTACCAGGAGAACAACAAAGAGAAGCTTTATTGCATTCTCGTTCACTGCGACAAGAACTCCATCACTTTTCGCGCCAACTATACAACCGTCTATCTTTAGAAGATCGTAAAGCCATACAAGAAAAAGATTATACCAGACTAGCTTGCCTACTTGGAACATCGGAAAGCAGAGCAAAAGAAATTGCGAATACTGTAAGGAACACCAAAGAAGCACAATGTCAAGCTCCCGCCTTAAAAGTTGATTGCTCTTCATCGCTTGCTCTTACCGGCTAAAAACGCATGAACTTTTGCCTTCCAACTGACTCTTGGCGCAAATCATTTTACCTCCATTGCACCCACCAATTGTTTTAAAATGTTACAAAAAAATAGTCCTAAAAATGTATCCTGTAATTTACTGTAACTTATTGATAATATTTCATAAAAAAAACTGTATAAAAGACATAAATGTCCACTATATATCAACATGAATAGCGCAAAATCTTTGGAGGTCATTCAGTTGGATATCTTCCTTATATCTTAAAGTTATCAAAAAGTGGGGAATGCGCCAAAGCCAAAGAGGTTTTCTAAAAATATTGAAAGGAAACAGCCATGAAAAAAAGTCACCCAACCGCTTCTAGCAATGTAGAGGAACTAAGACGACAATTTGAACAACAAAATCTAGGAGCTTCTAATGTAGAAGACCTCTACGCAAAAGTTAACAAACCACCCAAAGAACAGCGCAACCCACAACAATATACACTTCAACAACCACCACAAACGATCTATGCTCCCCCAAAACCACTTGAACAACAAAATCTAGGAGCTTCTAATGTAGAAGACCTCTACGCAAAGGTTAACAAACCACCCAAAGAACAGCGCAACCCACAACAATATACACTTCAACAACCACCACAAACGATCTATGCTCCCCAAAAGCCACTAGGAAATCCCTATGACAGACTTGGTGGGAGACCAAGTGATGGGCGACGTACCGACAAACTCGTAGATCCCTATGCAGTAACGGATCTAGAGGCGAAAGGTTGGCAAACGTCCCCCTACGAGACAGTTGGTGGAGGTGCACAGGGTAGGCATTCTTCCCATGAACCAGAACATCTCTATGCAGAGCTTGAATTTGATGAAAGTGGTGGCCGCTCTTCCCAAAGATCACTCGAATCTGTCTATACAACAGTTGGCATGGGAGCTGAAGACAGGCAAGAGTCCGAACAACTAGAAAACCCTATCTACCAAGGTATTGGCAGAGTAGCCCCCCCCCCTCCCAGAACCCCAAAAGATGTGGTTACAACAAAACTTTTAAAAAACGTAGACTTTCAATATGGTATAAGAGAAACTCAAGAATGGTGCAGAGTTGTTTATGGTAACGAGCATGCTTTGAATCAACAACTGGCTAAGATTCTTGACGATCCTCAAAATGCAGAACAAATCTTATGGGACCTTGCAGAAAATCCTGAAAGCGCTGGGAAGCTTGCAGGTCACAAAATACTTGGTGTAAAATCTCCAAGCCGCAGAGAAGCTGAAGAGAGTTTTGCTCCCCTTTGCTTAGCTCTTGAACGACATGTAAAGACTACACAAAAGCTCCATAAACAGTTTACACATGAACAGGAAAGAGAAAGAGGTCAAAAACACGAAAGTCCAGAAAGAGACCCAGAACACAGACATCACCACCATCATCGTCGTCATCACACAAGAGGACAAGAACAAAATAGTCCAGAGCACAGCCCACAACGACAAAGATATAGCGAAAAAGGAATGGCTTATGCCATGTAAGTAAGCCCCCGTAAAAGTACATAATTTTTTATTTTTCATTGAGTTTCTTGGCGCAAATCGTTTCATCGCGATTGCGCCAAGAATTGTTTTAAAATATTACAAAAAACAGTCATAAAAATGGCGCCTGTAATTTACGATAACTATTGATAACTTACTGATAAAATTTCATAAAAAAGCTGTATAAAAGACACAAATGTCCGTTACACTACCCCTGAATAGCGCAAAATCTTTGGAGGTCATTCAGTTGGGTATCTTGCTTTGTACAAAAGTTATCAAAACTAAAAATGGGGAATGCACCAAAGAGGTTTTCTAAAAATATTGAAAGGAAACATGCATGAAAAAACATCATCCACATCCTTCTGCAAATCCAGAAGCCCTCTATGCAACAGTTAATAAACCAAACAGAGGAAACCAGCGCACACCAACCCCAGAAGAAGAAGTTCTATACGCATCAGTTAGCAGTATTTCTTCTTCAAGAGGTAGACACCATAATCAAGGTCAGCAAGAATCTGAAACCGATTACACAGAGGTTGCTCCCCCAAAACGCGAAGATGAGGTTACATACGCATCAGTTAGCAGTGTTTCTCCTTCAAGTGGTAGACACCATAATCAAAAGCAGCAAGAATCTGAAACAGACTATACAGCAGTTGCTCCACAACAAAGAGGAAGACCTTCATCTTCCCTCACAACTGAGCAAATAAGTGTCATGCTTTTAAAAAATCCACACGTCCAAGCATATGCAGAAGAAGTCGTGCATTGGGGTCAGGTCGTTTATGGCAATGACACGCTTTTCCAGGAACACTTGCAAGGAATACTTACAGATCCCAGTAAAGGAAAAGACCTTTCAAATCAACTTGCTGAAAGTCCTGAGGCTATTCATAAACTTGCTGGCCGCTCCGCACTTGGCTTAAAAAGTCAAACACGCAAAGCAGCTGAAGATGGTTTTAAACCGCTCGTTGATGCCATTGATGGTTATACAAAAGCTGTAGAAAACGCAAAAGAACAGCTATCGCAAACCCCTCTAGCGGAGCAAAGACGCCGTCAAGAAAATTCTCAGCAAGTTGAGAGAACCCATCATCGTCACGCAAGAGGACAAGAACAAAATAGTCCAGAGCATAGCCCTCAACGACAAAAACATGGAGAAAAAGGATTTTCTTATGCCATGTAAGGGGGCATAAACATAAAAACAGATAGTTTTTGTTCTTCATTTAATCTTTTTTCATAAAGTTTCTTGGCGTAAATCGTTTTATTGCGATTGCGCCAAGAATTGTTTTATATCGTTACAAGAAACAGTCCTAAAAATGGATTCAGTAATTAACTATAACTTATTGATAAAATTTCACAAAAAAACTGTATAAAAGACACAAATGTCCCTTAGGCTGATTGCAAATAGCGCAGATCTTTGGAGCTCATTCAGTTCGATATCTTCCTTTGTCTCAAAGCGATCCAAGCATAAAAAGCAAGAGTGCTCCAAAGAGGTTTTCTAAAACAATTTTTGAAAGGAAACATGCATGAAAAAAGATCACTCTCGCCCTTTTCCATCCTCTTCAATACAAGAACTTATAGCGCTCTATGAAAAAGCAGCAGCAGAAGTCTCAGGCGAGGAACCCATCCCTAAAGAAACGTCTTCCAAAAGCAAAAGACTATCAACGATACCGGAAGAAGGCGAGGAAAGACAATCTCTTTTAAGAGAAGAAACTGTACATGCATCAACAAATCCAACAGCTTCGTTAACAAGAGGCGGCTCTACCAAAATGCAGCAACAACCTGAAACGACACACGCAACAGTTACTTCACAAGTTTCTCTACAAAGGGCAACAACAATCCTCTCAGAAAAAGAAATCATGCAATTGCTTCCACACCATTCATTGGTTCGAACCTATCAAGAGGAAATTCAGCGTTTATCCGCAAGTGCCTATGGCAACCCAAACATTTTGCAAGAAAAAATGCAGGAAATTCAAAAAAATCCTGCTGCTGGAGAGGAACTCTCATGGCGCATGGCAGCATATCCTGAAAGGATCGCTAAACTTTCCGGCACCAGTATGTTGGGCTTCAAAAATCGAGTGCGCAAACAAGCAGAAGAGAGTTTTTCCGCTCTCAGTGTCACCCTTGATTGTTATACAGAAGCGGTAAAACAGGCAAGAGAGAGTCTCTTACAATCTCCTGAGCAAGAACTCAAAAACTATGAGCGCTTAATGGGAAAGGCAGCCGTCGCTGAACTGCTGCAAAAACCAGATCATCGTGAAAAAGAAAGTCTTTCAGAAGCAGAAATTTCTACCAAAATTCATCAACATTCAAAAGTCAAAAGGCACCATGCCCAAATCCAATATTGGTGCAAAGTTGTTTTTGGTAACGCAAACATTTTGCAATCACAAGTGGAAGCGCTTTTCCAAAACCCTGAAACAATAGAAGCACTCGCACAGCAACTTGTCAGAAATCCTCAATCTTTTCACAAGTACGCTGGTGTCAATCTTTGTGGCTTTAAAAATCAAACACGCAGACATGCTGAAGCTGGTCTTTCTCAATTAATTGACGCCGCTGAAAATTATGCAACGGCTGTAACACAAGTAAGAGAGAGCATTTCACAAACCGAACAGGCAAAACAAAGATGCCGTGAACCATCTTCTAAACGAGCGCAAGATTTGCATCAACAACAACGTTTATCACAAGCTGTTGAACGCACTGAGCTTGCAATAGTAACTCTTAAAGAAGCAACAACCTCTACTCAACAAAGAGAAACAGATATTCGTCCTCGCAAAACTGCGATACCAAAAGTGATGGCTTTTGCAAGCTAAAGAGACGTAAGTTTTCACATTGAATTTAACGTCTTGGCGCAAAACATGGCAGAGGTCATTTGCGCCAAGAGAGTTGAGTCTTGTGAAACAATTCAGTTTCATATCCTCTCTCATAAAAGCAAATGAAAAAGCATAAAACAAAATAAAAACAAAACTATATCTTTAAATAGTATTTTAAAATAATATTGGAAGAGTTTGAAAGGAACATATATGAAAAAAAGAAGTCCCTCCCCTTTTATCACCGAAATGATGAAAAAATTTCAACAACAGGCTGAACAATCCCCCACCAGCCCCCCCCATCCCAAAGTTTCTCAAAGTTTGCCAAAACCAACTGTACAAAAACGCTCAGAAAATTTATTACACCACCCAAAAGTTGCTCCACCGCCCCCCCCACGCATAAAAAACCCAGTGCAAACCAGCACAATACCTCCTAGCGCCAAAAACCAAGAAACGCCTCCCCCACAAAAAAAAGTGTCCCCGACCCCTCCTCCACGCATGAGAGAAAAAACACAAACCAGCACAAAAATCCTCAGCACAAAAATCCAAGAAAACTCCTCTCCACACACAAAAGCAGCTCCACAAAGACCTCCACGTGCAAAAGATAAGCAACAAAACAAACAAACAGTTCAAGAGTCCTCCTCCCTACAGACAAAAGAGGCTCCGACTCCTCCTCCACGCATGAGAGAAAAAATACAAACCGGCACAACAATCTCCAACATAAAAATCCAAGAAAAATCCTCTCCGTACACAAAAGCAGCTCCACAAAGACCTCCACGTGCAAAAGATAGACAACAAAACAAACAAACAGTTCAAGAGGAAGAAAGTCTCTATGCAACGCCTGCTCCGCAAACGCCCCCACGCATGAGAGACAGAGTGCAAAACGGTGAAAAAATTCAGAACCCTGAAGCACACTACCCAAGTGTGAGACCCAAAACACCATCACATATGAAAGTTAGGCAACAGAGCAGTTCATCATCACAAGATAGTGGAACATATGCAGTACCTCCTTCACGAAAACCGCACCGTATGGAAAACAGAAAACAAAGCGATGCTGTCATCCCAAAACCTACCTCTCCACACACAGCAATTGAACAACCAAAACCGTCTCACGGACAAAAAAAATCTATTAATACAATGGAAAGAGAGCTATTGCTCGCAGCATATCAGGAAGAAATACGATTTTTGTGCGAAAAGGTTTATGGCAACAGGCTTATTTTAGAAGAAAGAATAGAAGCAATCAAAGAAAACCCCGATATGGGAGAACAGCTCTTATGGGATGTTACAGAACAGCCTAAGTCTATTTCTAAGCTTGCTGGTAGAAAAGTTCTTGGCATAAAAAATCATACGCGCCGAAAAGCTGAAGAAACTCTTCCTACTCTATGTGCTGCCATTAACGATTATATGTATACTTCAAAATATATAAAAAGTGAAAAGATTTCTCAAGGTTCTCACACGGAACAACAACACCAGCGACAAGCACAAGAGAAAGAGCCAATAAATCAACATTTACAAAATCCGCTCAATTCAGAAAAGAAAATAAAGCCTCTCTCAAATCAGGAAATTGCCCGAAGAGTTCAACAAGATCCATCGGTTCGATATGGTCAAAGAGAGATCGAATATTGGTGCCAAATCGTTTATAATAATCCATTTATTTTGCAATATAGAATAGAAGATATGCAAAAAATTCCAGAGATGGGAGAAGAGCTTTTATTTCAAATTGAAAACCCTTCTAGATCTTTTGCTCCGCTTGCTGGTAGGCAAGTCCTTGGCATAAAAAATGGAGCACGCAAAGCCGCTGAAGAAAATCTTCCTACCCTGTGTACCGTCATTAAGGATTATGCTGAAACTGTAAAACAGTTAAGAGAAACCATTGTGCAAAACCATCAGGCAGAACAACAAGAACGTCATCAACCGCTTAACGATCCCGATAAAAAATTGCAAAAGCAGCAAAATTTATCGCAGCCCCCGAAGTTACCTGAACGCTCAACAGCAAAGCGGCATCAAGAGGTTGCAGAAACTTCTAGACAAAAAGACCAACCGCATGTTCGACCGTGCAGGGCCGAAACATCAAAAGCAATAGCTTTGTCGTGATAAATCTCCTAATTGTTGGCTTTTCATACAAAACTTTGGTGCAATTATCTTGCCAAGATTGCATCAAAGACGGTGTATAAGATACAGAAAACTTTGAATAAAACACCCCATTATTTTACAGAATTCATTGATAAAATTTCACGATAATACTCCATAAAAATTACAAACTTTAACTTTGTTCCATGATTAACTTGGTTCCATACGAATAAGGTCAATTTTTTAATCATTCAAATGGGCATTCTTCTTTGAAGAAAACGCTATGAAAATAATAAAAGGCAAAAAATGTAAAAAAGCTTTCAAAAAATAATGTTAACATTGAAAGGAAACATACGTGAAAGAAAACACAAAACATTGTGCCTCTTCTACACAGGAAGAATTGCAAGAACAACACCTTGCAGTTAGTGCAGCCGTTTCTCAGCAAATCAATAAAGCATCACAGAATTTCTTTTATCCCAATAGCAAAATGCTTAAAAATAAATACCGCATCAAAGAGAAAGAAATATTAAAGGAACGATGTTGTGAGGATGTAAAAAAAGAAAAAGCCCATTTTTCACCATGGATTGCCCCTCATGCTTTACATGACAGCATTAAAGTTATACCCCAAAGAATGCAAAAAGATTTCCAAAAAAACATTTTACAGACCAGCAATACAACGACAAATGATCCAATATCTGTCCAAATGACAAAGGAAAAACGCCCTGATCATCAAGAAAGAACAAAACAGCCCCCAAAAAAAGCAATGGCATACTGGGACATTGGTACAAAAAAAACGGACACCGTCCCTCTCACCTTACAGGAGAAATTATCCTCATCGCCTGAAACCGAAGAAAATAAGACAATATACCATAATTTCTCTTACCCCAATAGTATCACCTTAAAAAACAAATATGGAATAAAAGACTATGAAAAATTAAAAGTGCAATGTGCCCATGATACAACAAAAGCAATCATTCATCTACGCCAAGAAGCGCCACCACAAAAACTAACCTCCACATATCTCCGATATATTCATCACACCCTATTTAAAAATACTTTTGAATGGGCTGGACAAACACGCGAAAAACCATTTACATTTGAAGATGGTACCGTTGCTTATACGCCAATAATGAAAAAAGCTGGTATTTCTTTTGCCTCAGCACAACAGATACAAGAGGGACTAGAAAATTTAGATAAAATACTTGCTGAAACGAATAGTTTAAAAGGCTTAACCCGCGAAACATTTGTTGAACATGTCACTGAAATGTTGATACAGCTCAACTATACGCATCCCTTCAGAGAAGGAAATGGGCGCACACAACGAATGTTTTTTGAAAAACTTGGGCAAGTTGCTGGCCACCCACTCGACTTTTCTCTTGTAACAGAAAAACGCATGAATCTTGCCAGCATTGCATCGCTAAAACATAACGATAAGGAAGCGATGAAACATTTGCTTGAGGATATCTCAAACCCAGAAAAAATACTTATTTTAAAAGAATTCATGGACAATATGAAACATATTGGGCTTGAGAATATTCATCATCATCTTATTACAACAGCGAAAGAAGGTCACACCTATAAAGGCTTCTACAGAGGCAGTGGGACCAATGGCTTCATGCTTGATGCCAACGGGATTTTCATCTTGGGAAACAAAAAAGATCTCACCCCAGAGCAAATACAGACATTAAAAATCGGTGACGCCCTCTCCTTTACAGCACCAAAAGTTCAAAACAAGCAAGACGTGCTTATCCCCGCAGAAACAATAGCCCCCCTTACCAACAATGAAATTGCCACAAGAATAAAAAACAACGCATCCATTCAAGCAAGAAAAAAAGAAATCGAAACTTTGTGCCAAATCATTTATGGCAATCGTCATATTTTGCGGGAAAAAATTGAGATGATCCATGAAAATCATATTAAAGGAGAACAGCTCACCTATCAAATTGCCACCTCTCCCCAATCTATTTCTAAGCTTTCTGGTAGCAATGTCTTTGGCATAAAAAACAACGCGCGCACCCATGCTGAAGCAAATATTTTGCCCCTCTGTAGAGCCATTGATTGCTATATCAATATTTTTAAACAAACAGAAAGAGACATTCTCCATACCCATCATGTAAAACAAAAGCGGTGTGAACAGTCGGTAGAAATTCCTGAGGCTTGGATGAAAAATCTCTTTTCCTTGTCAAAAGCACAACAGCAAGAAACTTTATCAAACTCTCCTGAATTAAGGGGGGAGATAAGGACTTATATCAAAAAAATCAATGAGCGCTTATCCTCAAGCGAGCATGAAGCTATAAAGGAAAATAATCCTGAAAGACTTGCGAAGAATCTTGGCACATCAACTGTTAAAGCAAAAGAGATTATAGAAATAGTCAAGCAAATAAAAGAGATAGAACAGCATATACAACCCATGTATTTTTATAACCATAAATTCGATGAGCGCTTAGCACCAAACCAGTATCAATCTATCCAGCATCAATCCATAAAGAAAAACAATGAAAAAAAATGTTCCAATACTCTTGATAAAGAAGCAATTAAAATGCAAAAAATGACAGAAAACGTCAATCAGAGTCCTAAAAGACAAGAAAATATTCAACCTCACAAAACGGAGCACACAAAAGCAGTGGCAATGAATATCTAAAGGGTTCATAAACTTTAACTTTTTTGCCCTCTCTGGTAAAAATGATAGCCTTTACCCGCCTGCCTTCATCGGCAAATCAATCGCACCTCAACGGGAATAGAAACCATGAGAGAGCAAATTTATCTTATTTCCTCAGATTTTATCCTCATCAACTGTGAAAAGAAACCTGAACAGGAAAAATGAAAGGATCAATCATTTTTGAAAATGATAATTAATCACTTTCATTACCTGTAGTGCTAAAAATAGACAAAATTCTTTTGAAAAATCATGTCTTCCTATCCTCTTGTTTATGTAATCTCTAAAACGGGAAGGCAGCCTAATTTGGGGAGAATATAAAGCCGTAAAGGTAAAAACCAATCACGAGCTTTGCCATCACCTTTTAGCTCAGCCTTATGACTTTTAAAAACATCTAAAGTACTATCTTTTGAATAATGGAGAGTGCACATTGCTTCACGCTTTTGTTTTATTTTCGTTCTTTAATAGGGTCATGCCCCTCACGTAAAACAAAATGGTATTGGGTTGCACTATTCACAACATCACACCATAAAGAGAAATTATCATTATATATCCCTATATGTCCCTTCAAACTGTTATGATATCGCTCCCATATTTCAGTTTGAAAAAGAAATTTTAATTATTTTATGGCAACAATAAAAATTGTAATGCAACAGTAAACAAGGATTATAAAAAAGTCTTCAAGCACCATTTTTGACAGAAAGATAAACACCGTCGTAAAACGCTTACAAAAAGTATCCTTGATTAGGATACAGATCACATTTTTACGATTTAAAACGGTTTATTCCTCCTGTCATCGCTTCTCTTTTACAACAAACCCGATATATCTTTATGACATTGATTAGAAAAATTGCAACAGTTGCTTCCGGAACCCTCATGAGCCGTATTTTTGGCTTCGTACGCGAAATGCTTATGGCAGCAGCCCTAGGGACTGGTCCTGTTTCTGATGCCTTTAACGCTGCTTTTCGTTTTCCTAACACATTTCGTCGCTTTTTTGCTGAAGGTGCCTTTAACGCTGCTTTCATTCCTCTTTTTGCAAAAAAAATCACTGAAGATGGTCAAGAAACGGCATGTAAATTTGCAGAAGAAGTCTTTGGCGTTCTCTTTTCGCTACTCTTACTGTTAACGATTGCGATGGAACTGAGTATGCCTTTTTTGGTACGAACCATTATTGCCCCAGGTTTTACCGAAGATGCAACAAAATTTAACGCTACAATTCACTTTACTGCGATCATGTTTCCCTATTTAACCTGCATGTCGCTTGCTGCCATGATGGGGGGCATGCTTAATGCTCTGCGACGCTATTTTATTGCCGCCATTGCACCACTCTTTTTAAACATTATTCTGATTGGTGTGCTTGCCTATGCTTGGATCTATAAACTTGACGCTTGGCATATCGGCTTAAATCTCTCTTGGGGTGTATTAGCAGCAGGGCTTCTCCAACTCACCTTAATTGCCCTTGCTTTGCGTCAAAGTGGAATGAAAATTTCCTTCCGCCAGCCCCATTTAAGTCCTAATGTTCGCAAGCTATTAACTTTAGCATTCCCAGCAGCCATCACGGGTGGCATCACACAAATCAATTTGCTCATTAATACCAACATTGCTTCTAGTCAATCGGGTGCTGTCTCTTCTTTGATGTACGCTGATCGTCTTTATCAATTGCCTCTAGGCGTAATCGCCATTGCCATTGCAACCGTTCTTTTACCAGAATTAACACGTGCTTTGCGGAGCAAAAAGCATGAAGAAACCCACCATTTACAAAACCGCTCTATTGAATTAACGCTATTGTTAACACTCCCAGCATCCATCGCTTTTTTGCTGCTCTCCACTCCCATTGTTAGTTTGCTCTTTGAACGAGGACAATTTACCAGTCAATCAACACACCATGTTGCACAATTACTGGAACTTTATGGACTAGGACTTCCAGCCTTTGTTCTCATTAAGGTCTTTATTCCTAATTTTTTTGCCCATGAAGATACCAAAACACCGATGATTTTTACAGGTATTTGCGTTTTCATCAATATCAGTCTCGCCTTAACATTATTTCCTATTCTATCTGCACGAGGCATTGTTATTGCTGAAATTACCTCTGGATGGGTCAACACCCTGTTGCTTTGGGGTGTCCTTATCAAACGCGGTTATTGGAGATACGACTTCCAACTGATAAAGCGAATATTATGTCTCATGATGGCAACCCTTTTGAGTGCACTAGCCCTCTATTACGGATTGAATGTGTTTGGGTTTTTGTCTTTTCCTTTATCCTCACAAGCATCCTTTTTCTTGCGCGCCAGCACCTTAGCTGGGATCATGATTGGCATATTCTTGATCTATTTTAGTGCCTATTTTTTATTCAACACCCGTTCCTTTTTTCAAACGCTTAAAAATTTGAAAAACCGCCCATAATATCTATACTTTGTCAAAAACAATAAAACGAATAACCTTAATTGAAGAAAGAGCACTCTTATGGATACCTACACACCACTTGTCTTTTCCGGCGTACAACCGAGTGGTCATTTACATCTTGGCAATTATCTTGGAGCCATTCAGCATTGGGTTGAACTGCAAAATTCTCATCACTGCCTCTATTGTGTTGTGGATATGCATGCGCTCACAGTCAACCCAGATCCCCTTACTTTACGCGAATCCACCAAAACAGTGACAGCAGCCTTTTTAGCCTCCGGTATTGATCCTCAAAAACACATTATTTTTAACCAGTCACGTGTTTTTCAACATGCTGAACTCGCCTGGATTTTTAATTGTGTTGCCCGTATCGGCTGGCTTCAACGCATGACACAATTTAAAGATAAAGCAGGAAAAGATCGTGAAAAAGCATCCCTCGGGCTTTTTGCCTATCCCACTTTGATGGCTGCTGATATTTTAGTCTATCGTGCAACACATGTTCCAGTAGGCGAAGATCAAAAACAGCATGTTGAACTCACACGCGATATTGCACAAAAATTTAACAACGACTATGCACAGCGTATTGCCGAATTAAATTTTGGTATCTCTATGCAAACGGATGAAGAAAAAAGACAAGGCTTTTTTCCCCTACCAGAGGCGCTTATTGGAACAACAGCCACACGCGTTATGTCTTTGCGCGATGGAACGAAAAAAATGTCAAAATCAGATCCTTCAGATTTTTCACGCATTAATTTGACCGATGATGCTGATCTTATCGCAAAAAAAATACGCAAAGCCAAAACGGATTCGGCTCCTCTTCCCGATACCCTTACCGCTTTAAAAGAACGACCAGAAGTGGATAACCTGCTTGGTATTTATGCCGCCTTTGCCAAAGTTAGCAAAGAAAAGATTCTTTTAGAATTTTCTGGTCAACAATTTTCGCATTTTAAAACAGCTCTAGCCGACCTTGCTGTCCATAAGCTTGCCCCTATAACAGAAGAATTACGTCGACTTCATCAAGAAAGCGATTATATCGACTCTGTTTTGCATGATGGCGCAGAACGTGCTAGTATGCTCGCAGAAGAAAATATGAAAAAAATTCGTGAAATTATTGGATTTTTGCACGATACATAAAAATAATAAAACTAAAAACTGTAGAGAGCAAAAAAATCGTTTGTACAAAATAGAGAAAGTGCATGATTTCCAAACACAAAAATCCGAAAAAAGAACCCAAGAAAAAAAATTTAGTCATTATCGATGAAACACCAGAGTGTCGGCGTGCCGTTGCGTTTGCCGCACAGCACGCACAAAATACCAATAGAACATTGGTATTACTTTGTGTCGTTGATAGTGCAGAATTTCAACATTTTCTGGGTGTAAACAACGTTATGCGCACAGAATCAACGCAAAGTGCTCATAAAATATTAGGAGACATTTCCAGTGAAGTCCGCGCCACCCATGCGCTTGAAACAGAAATAGTGGTGCGTGAAGGAAAAAAAATTGATGAGATTTCTAAACTGATCGATGAAGATAAAAGGATTGCACTCATTGTTTTAGCAGCCAGTGGACATACAGAAGGACCAGGACCCCTTGTTCAATTAATCGGGAATAAAGGGACCGCTTTTTCAATCCCTGTCATTGTTATTCCTAGCAATCTTGCCGATGAAGATATTAGATCTATTGCCTAAAAAATATAATATTCTATACTCTAAGATCTTCCTAATCCTTCGTTATAAAAGGAGAGTCTATGTTTATTCAAACTGAAACCACCCCAAACCCTGCAACACTTAAATTCCTGCCAGGACGCGTGGTTCTTTCTGAGGGCGTATTAGAATTTCGTGACCCTGAAGAAGCAGCTAAAAACTCACCTTTGGCGGCTAAACTGTTTAATATTCCCAATATCAATGGTGTTTTTTTAGGCTATGATTTTATCACCGTAAGCAAAAAAGAAGGGGAATGGCAACATCTCAAACCCGTCATTTTAGGCACAATCATGGAACATTTTCTATCCAATGAGCCAGTGATCACCACCAACGCTACAACACAAGCACAAACCCATGCCCTTAACGAAGAATTTTATGATGAAAACGATGCTGATATTGTCTTAACCATTAAAGAGCTGCTCGAAACGCGCATTCGCCCAGCAGTTGCCAACGATGGTGGAGACATTACTTTTCGCGGATTTGAAAATGGTATTGTTTATCTCAATATGCAGGGCTCCTGCGCTGGATGTCCCTCTTCAACGGCAACCCTCAAACATGGTATTGAAAATCTTTTACGCCATTTTATCCCTGAAGTTTTAGGCGTTGAAGCCATGCCACAATAAATATTGACCTCAATAGGTAAAATAACCACACCAATTGCCCCTCTTCAACAGTACTCAAACATGAAGTGCAAAAATCTTACGTCATTTTATTCCTGAAATTTTAGAAGTAAGCTATGCAGCCATAAAAATACAGTACTGTTAAAAAAATCTGTCCAATAATGATACCTTCACTCACCTTTCACCTCCACATATGCCTTAAAAAGGTTTCAAAGCCCCCTTTAAGAAGCATAAGTTTTTTCAACAAACCAATAATTAAGTACACAGAAGTACAACACATGAGCGTGCACTTTAAATTTACTTTGTTTCATAACCTTGTCATGCAATTTTAACTAGGAAAACACAACCCGTTACAAAAAAAGAAAACCCAAAAAAGAAAACATTGTAAGATAGAGTGCCCATTTGCTCCATTTTTCTCAGTTCTCCCAACGATATAAAATCAAGAAAAATATATCTTGTAGCAGTCAATCGACAACGATCACATTTTGCAACTTGAATGAGAATTCTGACATCCTTCTTATTTCAATTCTGTTTTTATTGTATCAATCAAAATCGTCCGCTTACACAGCACAAACTGGATAATAACAAAAACTATTTTTAATAGCTCTTATGTACACTTTTATAAGAAGCTGTTGCAGCGCTAAGAGCTGGAAAATGCATGACAGTACTACCTTATCAAGATCATACCGTCCTTTTTCCATTCTTAAAATCAAGAATTCCCCCTCTATCATTTTCAATCTCATTTCCATAAATATGACGCAAAAGGTGTAACTCCCTGTAAAAATAAATATATTGAAGCCAAATCTATTATGGTTGTTTGAGAAATTATCTGATAAAAAAATGAGAATATTTCTTCAATTCAGCAGGAATAAGTTTATCTACTTTACGGCGTTGTTCTTCTCATAAAGCGCATACTTGTACTGTTGCATGTAAGTCAACATCCAACTTCACCCATAACCACACATTAAAAGAAAAGAAAAAATCACTATTTCTCTGCGACATATGGCTTTGCAATAAAGGAAAACATATTGCCTCTATCTAATTGGTGTAATCTATGAAACAATAAAAGAAGCCCATTCGAGAAAAATATGCCCAATTAGAGAAGAATGAAAAATAGAAAACCAACGAAATGCAAAAACAATTACAAGAAGATAAATGCCTAAACTTTTTTCACAAACTCCGACTTTAAACTCATCTGACCAATCCCAGGAATTTTGCAATCAATATTATGATCCCCATCCACCAAGCGAATATTCTTTACCTTAGTACCACCTTTTAAAACAGATGAAGCGCCTTTTACTTTCAGGTCTTTTATCACCATAACGGTATCTCCGCTTGTTAAAATCTGACCATTGGCATCATAAACAGTATCGGAAAGGACAGTATCATCGCTTTTTTGTGGCCATTCATGTGCGCATTCAGGACACACAAAATTTTCACCATCTTCATAAGTATAAAGACAATCACAATGAGGACATTTAGGATATTGGGTCATAAATTCCCCTTTTAAAAGAAAATCATTCATTATGACTGGTCATAAAACAAGAAGTGCTTATTGTCCATTATTTTAGGAAAATATTTCCCTTTGTTTCACCCCTCATCTGTCAACTGTGTTCACGAATGCTATCATCACATACCATACATGAATTTATAAAAATGATTGATCATTATACAACTTAAATGAGCCCCCATATCATAAAATTCACTCACTTCATTCTCTCTAATAAATTAATCAAAATCATTTTCTTGTACATCACCAATGCAATTAACGAATGGATAAAAACAATTAGAAAAGGAACATCTCTTAATAAACGCTCTCAAAGAGCTAAAAACTAACAAACAAGAAAATGATGCCCTCAACTTGACCTTTTATTTAAGCAAAGATAACAGTCATAATGTTAGAGAACAGACTGATTTATGATCATAGTTAATGATTTTGTATATTGAATGAGAGCCGATAAATAAGCTGAGATTCTCTCAACCCTTTTTACCTTGAATCAACCAAAGCCTTTTGCTTACATGTTACAAGTAAGAAGAGCCGTGTAAAACAATTATTCAAAATACTAAACACTCTCAAATATAAGAGCCAACATTGAAAGCGGGCAAAGTGAACGATGGTGCCGGCTTACTCTCTTATAAGCGTAAAAATGGTGCGCTCAATGGATGTCCGATTATCCCTTTCAAAAGCAACACACATAAGATGAGTTTTTAGTGTCTTGAAGGAGAAGCTTCTTTAAGACAAACATATGAAATGTGCAACAATGATAGATTTTGTTTTGCATGAGGAACATCCGCCTATTAAACAAACATTGCTATCAAACCATCAGAAACCATTGGACATAAATTCCCCGATTATGCCTGATTATAATTACCTAAAGCATTCGGTTTTAAGAAGCCCGCAATTTTAGGAATCCGATTGATATGTAAAGGAGGAAAAAACAAAGCGAGCTTAAAAATAGAGGATCTCCCTTATGGCAAATAAAATCACGCCCCTAAAATCACACCCCATGTGTCCAATCATCCTACCTTTACAAAAAAACATTCCAATAATCTTAGGTGATAATATCAGGGTGATCTCGTCCCAATGCTTGTTGTATGTTTAACATTTTTAGTGCCACCTGTTGCAAAGGTTGGAGAACTTCCTGCGGATTAAAATTGTGTTTGCGTGGATCACTTTCATACTGTTCAAAATAAAGCCGTAAAGTAGCACCTAGCGTCCCTGTTCCCGACAAACGGACTACCAACCGTGCTCCATTCTCGAAAAAAATACGTATACCTTGCCGCGTGCTAACGCTCTGATCAACAGGATCATGATATGTAAAATCATCTGCTTTTTTGACGAAAAATCCAGCAATTTCAGTTCCTGCATGTGGTAAGTGCTTACGTAATTGCTCTATAAGTTCCAAAGCTTTATCTGCTTCGACTTCTTCATAATCATGCCGTAACGTGTAAAAACGCCCATAGGTGCACCAATGCTGTTGAACAATTTGTGCGACAGTTTTTTCTGTTACCGCTAAAAGATTTAACCAAAATAAGACAGCCCATAAACCATCTTTTTCGCGGATGTGATGAGAGCCAGTTCCAAAGCTTTCTTCACCACAAAAGGTTACTTTCCCGGCATCCAAAAGGGTTCCAAAAAACTTCCATCCCGTTGGCGTTTCAAAAAAGTTTAATCCTTTTTTTTCCGCAACCAGATCAGCAGCACGCCCCGTCGGCATAGAACGCGCTATCCCCACAACACCTTTTCGATATCCTTTAATGAGGTATGCATGTTCAGCCATAATAGCCAAAGAATCCGAAGGCGAGACAAATTGTTGACGACCAATAATGAGGTTACGATCTCCATCACCATCAGAGGCTGCGCCAAGATCTGGTCCTTGCTCTGACATCAATAAATCATAAAGAGCCTTGGCATAAACCAAATTGGGATCTGGATGACCGCCTCCAAAATCTGGCAAAGGAATACCATTAACCACCGTCCCTTCAGAAAATCCTAAGCATTTTTCAAAAATTTCATGAGCATAAGGCCCTGTTACCGCATGCATAGCATCAAACCGTAAAGTAAGACCTCGAACAACGGCCTTGGCAATACAGTCAAAATCAAAAAGCTCCTGCATCAAAGCAACATAATCAGCGACAGGATCAATAATATCAATCCGCATGGCTCCCATAAAGATCGTACCTTGCCTATCTAAATCAATATCTTGTGCTTCAAGAATTTTATAAAAGGAAAGACGTTGCGATGTTGCAAAAATAGCATCACATAAAGAATTAGGAGCAGGTCCACCATTGGAAACATTGTATTTAATACCACAATCTCCCTCTGGACCACCAGGATTATGACTTGCAGAAAGAATAAGTCCACCATGGGCATGAGTTTTACGAATAAGATGCGAAACAGCAGGTGTAGAAAGAATACCGCTTCTTCCCATTTTAACACAAGAAACACCATGCGCCGCCGCCATCTTCAACACAATCTGAAGGAGAGTACGATTAAAAGTGCGCCCATCTCCCCCAAGAATCAACATTTTTCCTTCAAGAGGCCCAATGTTATCAAAAAGAGACTGTATAAAGTTTTCTACATAATGGGGTTGTTGAAAAACAGATACTTTTTTTCGCAAACCAGACGTTCCTGGTTTTTGCCCCTCAAAAGCCGTTGTTAAAACTGTCTTGATGGTCATGTAAATACCTTCATATTATTTCCTTTAATTTTAAGGTGAAGAGTATCCAAAGTCGACCATTAATTCTACTTGACGGAAGTGTGAAATATTTGCACACTCGTTAGAAGTAAGAATTCTTAAAGAATCCCTTTTATTTAAACCGTTCTTTCCGATATGCTTTTAAAGACGAAGGCTGTTTTAAAAGGAAATTTTTTTTAAAAAATATAGGAGCATCATTATGATGAAAAAAACTGTTCCCAATGTAACATTCCATACACGTGTCCGCGATGAAATGGATGAAAATAATCCTTACCGGTGGCAAGAAGTTAACAGCGATGCTTACTTTAAAGGAAAGCGTGTTATTCTTTTTTCTCTTCCTGGAGCTTTTACCCCTACCTGCTCAACTTTTCAGCTGCCTGACTTTGAAAAACTCTATGACGAATTTAAACAAGTGGGTATTGATGAAATTTATTGCCTTTCCGTCAATGATGCTTTTGTCATGAATGCTTGGGGAAAAACACAAAATATCAAAAACGTGAAATTAATTCCTGATGGCTCTGGTGAATTCACACGCAAAATGGGTATGCTGGTTGCAAAAGACAATGTTGGTTTCGGCATGCGATCATGGCGCTATGCTGCCGTTATTAATGATGGTGTGGTTGAGCAATGGTTTGAAGAAGCAGGTTTTTCAGATAATTGTGCAACAGATCCTTATGAAGTTTCTTCACCACAAAATGTTTTAAAAGCTTTGAAAAACTAATTCCGCCTCCAAATCGTCGATTTAAACAAAATTTTACGACACAAATTTCCTTAGTAAAGAAAATTTGTGTCGTTTGTATTTTTTGAAACATCTATTTGTCAAGGCAGACATTATAAGTTGGTTGTGCGTTTTTGGTGAGAAAATATTCCAGCAATAATTTTTTAATAGGTATTTCACCTTTTAACTGCTTTTGAAAAAACTTGGAAAATTTCCAGTAAAAAATCTAAACCAATTATAGTGCTAAAAGATTAAAAAACTAAAAACTGTTGCACGCTATCAAAAAATGGGGATGCAATCGCGAAACACGCAAGTTCATGCAAAACTCTCTCAGAAACCTCAAGGACTAACGTATCGATGAAATATGCAAGATCAATGCTAAATTTCTCATATTGAGAAAAACTTTGTGTCGAACAATAATTTGATTTATAAGGATAATTTATCATTTTTTATATCGAATGAGAGAAGCTGAATATCATAAGATTGTTTTATTTTATCCCTTCTTATATTGAATCCCTCAAAACTATTTTCTTGCTCATTAGCAAGTGAGATTGGAATATGAATAAACGATTAAAAAGAGTAAAAATGCGTCTCGTAAACGCTCTAAAATACAAGAGCTATGAACATCATTACTACAAGGTTTACATAAAAAATAAAGATCAAACATTTGTTTGAAAAGGCGCACAGTTCAGATTAACTTATGTCTCATAAAAACGTCTCTGCATAAATAACCGTTCATGAAGAATATTAAATCAAAACAGATCCCATAAACATTCCAATTCACATACCATAAACAGACTCATTGCTATTCTCATAGCCATTTATTCTAAGCTTTTATTTTTCTCTAAGAGAGAAACGGTTAAAGAAGGCGTTTATTGGGATATTCTTCCATAAAGCGTGTTTTCATCTCTTCCTCTGCATCGAAGCTCAAAATCTTCATCACATTTAGGAAGACCAAAAATATCTGGATTAATGAAATAACAATCTTTTTTGTCCCCTTCGCTACAATTTTATTCTTTTCTAATTCTTTGATACCTTCTTTAAAACTTTCAAAATTAAGATATTCTGGTTCTTAAATTGAAAGATCACAAGTCAAAAATTCCTCAAAAATGTCATGATCCAATGTTATCTGATCAAACTATAAATCCACATCATCCCCCTAATCTAACATTTTCCCTACTTACCACAACATCACAAAAAATGCTTTCATACCACTAAATGATAGCCCAAAAATCACACGCCGACAGGACGAGGCGCCTGAAAAGGTAATTTGCGAAAGATCTTCAAATCCGAAGTTTGAAGGAGGAAGTTTAAATGATTTTCCAATATCTTCAGGTTTTTTTCAAAATAAAAGGATTTCTTTCATATAACACTGTAAAATCATATTAGGCCATTTCCATTTCTCCGTAAAAATTGATTTGTGATAATAAATGAATAATTTCAAATGGTTGTCATTATAATCTCTTATAATACCCCCCATATTTTCCCTTTAAAGATTGTCTGATTTAAGTTATTCGTTGTTTTTGAAAATAAAAAATCTTCTAAAATAAAAACCTTGAGATCTCTTTCATCTCTCATGGATGTGAAATTGTAGACTGTCGACAATAAAACAGTAGGAAATATGATACCAGCAAATGAGAATTCAAAAATTAAATCCATACGAATGATCAATATTTCTATAAACTATTGGGTTTCTGTTATTGATCATCAATTTTTCTAAACAGGATTGCGTCAAAGACCTCAAATGCTTCAGTGTCCAATATTTTGCTTCACGAAGTTGCTTACCTCGCGCCCTCAAAGCATTCATTTCATAATGAAGACGAAGCATTTTCATCTTTAAAAAACTGCTTTTATGCCGCAGGAACTTTAAAAAAATAACGCGATTTTAAGAATACCTAAACAAGTAAAATACAAATTCTGAAAATTGAAGAGGAAATATTCAAGCTTTTCCCGACAATCGCTTTGACAAAACTTTTACCATTACCATTTTTGGGCAGCTAAAATATCTTGTACTGTTTGAACCAATTGCTCTTCATCAATCATCACTTGCGCAGGACGGCTTTCACGCCATGTTTGATTATCCTTAATTTCATGAGACAAACGCGCTCCTTCAATCAAGTCTTTAATCTGTATTTTTCCACTCTCACGTTCTTGTGAACCTTGGATAACCACACAAGGAGCTTTGCGTCGATCTGCATATTTCATCTGCGCTTTAATTCCCGATGCCCCTAAATAGAGTTCCGCACAAATTCCTGCATTTCGCAATTGCATCACCATTTTTTGATAGCATGCAACAGCTTCTGGTTCTTTATCCATCATCAACACCACAACAGGTCCAAGAGTATTTTTTACTGGCAATTTTCTCAGGTTTTGCAAAGCAGCAATCAAACGTGAAATCCCCATTGAAAAACCTGTTGCCGGAATATTTTCCCCACGAAAACGCGCAACCAATCCGTCATAGCGTCCCCCACCACCAACAGAACCAAAAACAACTTTTTGCCCATCATCATTGAGAACATCAAAAAGCAATGCCGCCTCAAAAACAGGTCCCGTATAATATTCCAATCCACGAACCACCGAAGGGTCAATTTTAATACGATTGTGATAACCATTAGCGACAAAGATTGCTTGCATTTCCTCAAGCTCGTGAACGCCTTCAAGCCCCTGAGCACTCTGACCAACGACTTGTCTGAGAGCATCAAGGATTTCTTCTGCCGTTTTCGCGTTTACAGTCAGTAATGAAAGAATACACTCAATCTCTTTATCCTTAAGCTCGGCCCCTTTTGTAAAATCACCACTTTCATCCAAACGCCCCTTGCCTAGAAGCAAACGCACGCCCTCAGGACCAAATTTATCCAGTTTATCCATTGCTCGAAGAACAGTTAAGCGCCTTTCAATCTGCTCCCTTTCACCTAAACCAATCAACTCTAAAACACTTTCCAGAATTTTTCGGTTATTCAAGCGAATGGCATAATCATGCTGGTGAATGCCTAATTTTTCCAAACTATCCGCTGCCATCATACAAATTTCAGCATCAGCGGCAACGGTTGGTGTTCCAATAATATCAGCATCAAATTGCATAAATTGCCGAAATCGCCCTGGCCCAGGCTTTTCATTGCGAAAAACAAACCCCACCCGATAACTGCGATACGGTTTTGGTAACGTTTCAAAATTTTCAGAAAAATAACGGGCAAGAGGCGCGGTAAGGTCATAGCGCAAAGACATCCATTGCTCATCATCATCTTGTAGCGAAAAAACGCCTGCATTTGGACGATCTTCATCAGGTAAAAACTTACCCAGCACATCGGTATATTCAAAAATTGGTGTTTCCAGTGCTTCAAAACCGTAAAGTTCATAAACTTCACGAATCTGCGCAATCATGGTCTCGATTGCATACAACTGTGCACTTGTACGATCAACAAAACCACGGGGTAAACGGGCTTTGGTTTTTTCTTGTTTTGATGACATGTTTTTCTCTAACAACAATATCTATTCACAGATAACTCGTGTCTATCTTATAGAAACAAACGCTGCAATAACTTTATCAATTTAGGCCCACTAGCAACAAGCACCATCTTTCGCTTTACAAAGATGATGTTCCTCACCTTTAAGAGTATCAAAACGCTTGCACTTTCAATCTCAAAATATCAGCTCTCTCTTAATATTTTTCCAATTTTCGATTAAAAATAATGCTCCCCGCAACACTTCCAATACCTTATCCCCATAAATGCCCCCTTAAGAATCTACCTTAAACAATTCTCTCCGAAACACATTTCCTACACTCTCTCCTCTCCATTCCCCTTACCTCCAAACATCTTCTCATGTGCTATCCCAACATCAAAAAACACATACACGCTTCTTGAGAGGCATCAAAGCAACTGTTGATTTTGGATAAGCTGAAATCATCTTCTTGAAAAGAAACACCCTTTTTTATAAGGACTTCCTTATTACATATGCAAAAATCCTCAAGACATCAGAGTGCTTTTAGCTTCCTGTGCAAAATCATTGATACGCGTTTTTAAATCAATACTATTGCGACCAGCATCTGTAATTGACCTTGAAATTGAAGGAATCATATTCTGCCACAAATTTTGAGGAAACTGGTTTGTCAATTGTGTTATTGTTCCCCCTTGAGCACCAATACCTGGAACGAGAAACAGGCTGTTTTTTAACTGCTCGATTGTGTCTTTTGATTCAGATCCCAATGTCGCTCCTATAACCGCACCTATGGGGCCAATATTATGATGGAGAACCGGGGACTGAGAATTATAATCACAAATACGTTGCGCCAAATGAACAGAAAGTGTTTGATCACCAATGCGCGCATTTCGTATTTGTTTTCCCTCTGGATTAGAGGACTGAACCACCACAAAAACCCCTGCTCCTGTTTCTTCTGCAATATTGATCAGAGGAATAAGAGCATCAAAACCCAAAAAAGAATTGACTGTCATGGCATCAGCTTTAAACACACTGTTTGGACCGAGCCAAGCTTTACCATAAGCTTCAGCAGTAGAGCCAATATCCCCCCTTTTTGCATCCGCTAGAACCAATAAGCCTTGTTCGTGTGCATTTTCAATGAGTTCTTTAAGAGCTTGAAGACCTTCCACACCATATAATTCAAAAAATGCAACTTGCGGCTTTATAATACCCACTTTGCCAACAACCGCTGTTAAGAGGATATCACAAAACTCTTTTAAACCTTTATAATCAAAGCTTAAGTTCCATGATTGCAAAACTTTATGACTAGGATCAAAACCGATACAAAGCGGTCCATATTTTTCACTATTTTTAAAAAAAGCTGAACAAAACATTTTATATCCTAACACGGTCTCTCTTTAAACTTTTTGATACAATCAAAAAGAACAACATTTGTCAAAAGAATACAATACTCAAAACACAAAGAAAGAGCTCTCTATACAAAGTGTGCTTATATTTATGAAACATAAATATATTCCCATTCGTAACGCTTATCACATGTTTATTGACCAAGACGTTGTCATGAGACGAAAAATCAAATTTATGAAAGAATATAAACAAAAACTCTCTATGAACGTGCTTTAAACAAAAATTTCAAAAGAAAATGCCCCACCATGATGATCTCGATCTTAACTTTAGATTTTCCTCTACCTTTTTAGGGTTTCTTTACCGCTTTTGGAACATAATTGTCAAAAAGACATTGTATCTCCAGCATATTCA